>CAKRNW010000062.1 GCA_934371505.1 uncultured Lachnospiraceae bacterium | reverse complement strand
TGCGCCGCATCTTCCGTATGGTCATTGACGGCAAGGGTGTGTACCAGATCGCGGATATTCTGTCCGAGGAAAAGGTGCTTTGCCCGTCTGCCTATCTTGCCGCAAAGGGCGTTGGCAACCGCAGGAACAACAAGTTTGAAGATCCCTACCGCTGGTGGGGAACTGGCGAAGTCTTTGCTGGAGGAAGTACAAGAACGATTTACTAATTAGTGCGGAAGAATTAAGATAGATATTGATACAATATATGCCACCAGATATCCGGGATTGCCAAACCACTGCTCCAAAAGCACAAGGAGTGAGCCTGTCATACAAAAAGCCGGTGACACCACAAGCATCACCGGCATGGCAATTCATCCTCACTTACCCCATATCCAACGGGGCTTTCAGATTCTGATCCTGGATGAAAAGAAAGTTGTGGATGTGCAGGAAATTATCTGCACCTAAGTCTATTTAGAAAATAGTGCCCACTGCGTACAGACTTTTCACCAGATCCTCCCGATAGTCCGGAGCTTCTGGGTTCAGGCTGTTGATGACCACCCCATTGGAACCGGCGCGGGCAGTGGAGTGGATATAGGAGCCATTGCCCAGATAGAGAGCAATATGACCGGGAAAGTAAAGAGCATCGCCGGGTTTTGCCTCCTCTAAGGTAATCTGGTGCATCGGCCAGCCCTCCACAATTTTGGCATCCCGGTAAATATGAATCCCGCAACGCCGGTAGGCGGTGGAAACCAGACCGCTGCAATCGATTCCGGCGCCACTGCGGCCACCCCAGCGGTACTGGATACCCAGATATTTCTTTGCCACTTCACAAAGTCCCATGCGGAACTTCATCTCATCCTTATCCCAATATTTTTCCAGACATGTTGTGCGGAGCTTTTCTACAGCGTCTTTTTCTGTCCCCGGTTTTCCGGCAGCAGCTTCATCGAAACTTCCCGTGCCGTCAAAACGAAATACAGTGGTTTCATCGTAGCGGATCTCTTCCAGAAATTTTGTGGGAATATAGCCGGTGCGTCCGTCCAACAGTGCCACAGGACTCCAGCCGTTTGCCACTTCCTGGGCAGAATCCCAGGGAAGCATCTGCAAAATTGCACCGGCGTGTACCATGAGCAGACGGATTCCGGTGACGGAAGGAATATTCATCACATCGGCGTAGGCAGCAGTAACAGTGAAACGCTCCTTTTTTAACGCCTCCATGGCATCTTTCTCACTGACTGGCAGCAACTGGGCTTTCGGAGCATATCCCACATAGCCGATATCCATTACAACTTTGGCATAAGCGCCCTCCTCAGTCAACACACGGCAGATTTGTCCATAACAGGTTTCATCGGAGATAGCACTTTTCTCCGGTTTATCAGCAAAAAAGGTGTTTGGCTCCGAGTAGACAGTCACCAGAGGTTCTTTAAAAAAAGCGTAAGCAGGCATAAATTGATTCCTTTCTGAAAGTTCTTTTGAGAAATATTTTAGCACACTGGACATAGTGTGTCGACGGGATATACTGTCTGGAATTTATTTTACTGCAAGAGGAACCTATAAGATGGAACTGATTGGAACTTTTATAGGTTCCTGAAAATTTGTGAACGGATGCACTACCTATAAAATGAAGTTGTAAGGATTCTTATATGTCCTTTTGGCGTATTCTGCTCGACGCCGAACCCATAAGAGCAGTTTTGTGGGAATGCTTATAGGTGCTTATAAGCGTTAAATGCCCCTGCAATAGCAATTTTTACGGTAAATCCCACCTATAAGTAATAATGTAAGTACACCTTATGGGTCAGTGCAACAAGCAGCGTGGAAAAATAGACCCATAAGCCATCACTCTTGTAATTTCTTATGGGTCAAATAGTAAAATTATGTAAACCATCAAGCTGCCAGAACAATGCTATGTGCTGCTTCACACAAAAAAAGTGTTGGAGACTGCTTGAAAAACGACTGAAAGCAGTGAAAAATACAGGAAAAAAGTCAAGGTAGAAAATCCCGGAAAAAAACGCTATAATAGTGCCGATATAAGGAGAGAGAACCCATGAAACAATTATATTTGGAATGTAATATGGGAGCAGCGGGGGATATGCTCAACGCTGCACTTTTTGATATTTGTACCGGGGAACAGAAAAAGGAATACCTGGAGACAATGAATCATCTTTCTGACCATATTCAGATAAAGATGGAAAATGTGGTCAATTCCTCCATCACCGGCAATCACATGCAGGTACTGGTGCAGACCGGGGAAGGCGTGGTGGAAGAAGGAGAAGGGGACCATGACCACCATCACCATGAGCATCATTCCCTTGCAGACATCCACCACCTGGTGGATTCCTTTCCGGTATCAGAACGGGTAAAGGCCCATGTGAAAGCGGTGTACCAGGAACTTGCAGCGGCGGAATCCAAAGCCCACGGTAAACCGGTGGAAGAAATTCATTTCCACGAAGTGGGTTCCATGGATGCAGTAGCGGATATCACCGGAGCCTGCCTTTTAATGGAAATGCTCCAGCCCGATGAAATCATTGTTTCCCCTGTGAATGTGGGAAGCGGACATGTACATACTGCCCACGGTGTATTACCAGTGCCAGCTCCTGCCACAGCCACACTGCTTACCGGAGTTCCTTCCTATATGAGTGATATTAAGGGGGAGTTATGCACTCCCACCGGCGCAGCACTGTTAAAACACTTTGCAACCCGGTTTGGACAGATGCCCCAGATGATGGTTTCCGCCATCGGGTATGGCATGGGGACCAAAGAGTTTCCACGCCTGAACTGTATCCGGGCTTTCCTTGGAGAAAGTACAGCTTACAGTGAGACGGCACCCAATGATAAGGTGACGCAGCTGACTGCCAATCTGGATGATATGACTGGGGAAGAGCTGGGATATTGCATGGATCGTTTGCTGGAAGCCGGAGCACTGGATGTGTCTGCCATTCCCATGTATATGAAAAAAAACCGTCCTGCCTACGAGTTGAATTGCTTATGTAAACCAGAAGAGGCAGATCAGATTGCCCATGCCATTCTGCAATACACTTCCTCCTTTGGGGTACGCCGGGCAGACATGGATCGGTATAAAATGGATATTCACTTTGAAGCTGTGGAGACAGAGAACGGAACCATCCGTAAGAAGATCGGAACCGGTTACGGAATTACCAAGAGTAAGCTGGAGTATGCAGATATGGCAGAGGCTGCTGCACGCAGGTCTCTGCCACTTCGGGGAATTACTATTTCCAATCCATAAGAGAAGAAGATTTTCTTACTTTTTTCTCAATGGAATAGAGAAAATTTTCAAGGTCAGAATCAGACATCGCAGCCCATTCGCCACCCAGCCGCGCTTTGATCTCCGGGATGGGAAGCTTCAGAAACTGAAGCATTTTCTGAGGATCGTAGTTCATAAGCGTGCTCTGAAGGGCACTGGGATTTAAGCAGCTGGCAGCAGCGTTGATGAAACGCTGTTCCTTTTCCTGAGCCAGGTTTTCTCCTTTTTTTGCCGTACCTTCCATTAATTTACGAAGTTCATTGATTGTATCCATTGGAATGCCTTACTTTCTTTCGCCACAGTGGCGATCATTGATGTAATGAATGTCGAACATAGGAGTATGTTGACAAAGCTATTTCTATTGTATCATAATCAGGCGATAATGAAAAGGTTTTAGAGAGACGAAAAGACTATGCAGAAAACGAACAATCAAAGTAAAAAATATGAAATCGATATGATTCATGGTCCACTACTGGGAAAAATTCTTCTGTTTACGCTGCCTTTAATGGCATCCAGCATTTTACAGTTATTGTTTAATGCGGCGGATATCATTGTGGTGGGACGGTATGCGGGAAGTGATGCACTGGCGGCGGTGGGCTCCACCGGTGCCCTGATTAACTTACTCACGAATATGTTCATCGGATTTTCTGTGGGGGCGAATGTCCTGGTGGCCCGTTATTACGGAGCAGGCAAACCGGACGAGGTCAGTGAGACCGTACATACCTCAGTGATGCTGAGCATAATCGGAGGCGTTCTGTTAGCAGTGATTGGCATCATTTTTGCTTCCCCCCTGTTGGAACTCATGGGTACACCGGAAAATGTTCTGCCGCTGGCGGCACTTTATGTCCGCATTTACTTTGCAGGAATGCCGGTGATTCTGTTGTACAACTACGGAAGCGCTATTTTGCGTGCCATCGGAGATACCAAACGCCCCCTGTATTATCTGGCCATTGCGGGTGTGTTAAACATTATCCTGAATTTGATTTTGGTCATTGTCTTTGAGATGAGTGTGGCAGGCGTGGCACTGGCAACCATTATTTCCCAGACTTTATCAGCCGTCCTGGTCATCCGTTGTCTGATGAACATCGAGGGTGGATGCCACCTGGATCTACACCAATTGAAAATTCATACCAACAAGTTGTGGAAAATTCTGCAGCTGGGTCTTCCTGCCGGACTGCAGGGTTCCATCTTTTCTCTGTCCAACGTGCTGATTCAGTCATCGGTGAACTCCTTCGGTGCCATTGCCATGGCGGGTAACTCCGCAGCGGCTAATATCGAGGGATTTACCTATGTGGCCATGAATTCCTTCTATCAGGCGGCGATCACCTTTGTCAGCCAGAATATGGGAGCCATGGAATTTAGACGAATCCGTAAAATCGCATGGCAGTGCCTGGCATGTGTTACCGTTACAGGCGCCCTTTTAGGAAACCTTTCCTTTTTCTTTGGACACCAGTTACTGGGAATTTACTCCGATGAGGCGGAAGTGATTCGGTATGGAATTTATCGTCTGGAGGTGATTGGAACTACCTACTTCCTGTGCGGAATCATGGATGTCTGTGTGGGATGTCTGAGGGGGATCGGTTACTCCTTCCTGCCTATGGTGGTATCTCTGCTGGGGGCCTGCGGCTTCCGTATCCTTTGGATTTTCACTGTGTTCAAAGGACATCACGATCTGCATACCCTTTACATATCCTATCCGATTTCCTGGGCAATTACGGCGAGCGTGCATATGATCTGCTTCCTGATACTCTACCGGCGGATGGTGAAAAAGAGCAGAGCAGCTTAGGTGGGAGAAATGTGGAGAACTATGAAACCGGGATGGATTAAGATGAGAAAAACGCTGGGACAAATTCTGATTGCTCTGCTCATTCCCATAGCAGACTTTTATTTATTGGAGACTTACACCCATAATCCTTTCACGACCATGGGCTGGAAACCGCAGCTGTTAAATATTTTATTTTTTGAATTGTTCCTGCTGTTCTGGTTCTGCGTTACCACCAGGATGAGGACGGCACTGACGATTACCACAGCCATCAGCCTGGGAGTGGGACTGGGCAACTGCTATGTGATGCGTTTCCGGGAAAACCCTATTGTCCCCTGGGACATTTTTTCCGTAAAAACGGCAGCCAGTGTGGCGGATAACTACAGCTTCGTGCCCTCTGCAGCTATGATATGGGTGACACTGGGACTGCTTGCCCTGCTATTTTTAGGGAGAGTCACAACCGCCGGTCTGACATTGCCTTGGAAAAAAGTATGCAGGACGAAGGGAACTCGAATCGTTGTGTATGCAGGCACGATTTTTCTGGCTTCGTTCATGCTGATAGTTTTTACGGCGTGGATTCAGCCTGAAAAAAACCATTATAAGCAGGGACTCTACGACAAACTCTTTACCCCCATCGCCATGATGGAGAAGGATGGATTTGCAGTAACCTTTCTGATTGATCTGCAATATCTGCTGGTGGAGAAGCCTACGGGATACAGTGCGGTAGAGGAAGCGGCATTGCTGGATCAGTATGCCGGAGAAGAACAGGCAGAAGAAACACAATCCCGGGAGTATCCGGACATCGTAGTCATTATGGATGAAGCGTTTTCGGACATGGGAATTTTGGGTGAGATGGATTGTAATGAGGATTATATGCCTTATATCCATAGCCTTCAGCAGTCCGATGCCGCCAATGTAGTGACCGGCTATCTGAATGTTTCTGTGTTGGGAGGCAATACTGCCAATACGGAGTATGAGTTTTTAACCGGAAATTCCATGGCATTTCTTCCTGCGGGAAGTGTTCCCTACCAGCAGTACATGCGGAAGGAATTACCTACGCTTGTGTCTCACCTGGAGGAGCTGGGATATACCACCAGCTCCATGCATCCCTACTATGCCACCGGCTGGAACCGGGAAAAGGTATATGGAGAACTTATGGGATTTGATGCCGCATATTTTCTTCCGGACTTTAAAAACATTCAGTATGTCCGCAAATATACCAGTGATGCCACCTGCTTTCGTAAAATCGTGGACATTTTGGACGATGGCTCACAGCCCCGGTTTGTGTTTAATGTGACCATGCAGAACCATGGCTCCTACAGTAAGGACTATGACAATTTCATTCCGGATGTGACGGTGGAAGGATCAGATTCTGCAATCCTCAGCAAATATTTGTCTTTAATCAAAAAGACGGATACGGCTTTTGAGCAGCTGACACAGCAGCTGCAGCAACGGGAGCGTCCCGTGATTGTTCTTCTGTTTGGTGACCATCAGCCCAACAGCACCGTGGCAAATCCGGTACTTGCCTTAAGCGGACGCAAGGTATCTGATTTGGCAGGTGAGGAAGCAGATTTACAATACCTGGTGCCCTATGTGATGTGGGCTAATTTTGACCTGGATAAAACAGCGGCGGACTTTGCCCCCAACGGGACAAAGAGTGAAGAGAGCAGCCAGCTGCTCACGGACAATGACATGAGTGTCAACTATTTATCCGGAAAGCTGTTGCAGGCAGCGGATGTACCTTTGTCAGATTATCAGAAATTTCTGCAGGATGTCCAGAAACAATATCCGGTGATTTCCGGATGGCGTACCTACGCATTGCCGGATGCAGATCCCCAGATGCTGCAGTCCTATCAGAAGATGGCATATTACCGCCTGCTGGATGCGGGAAAATAAAGAAAATCCGGCACATCTGCAGAGGCAGAGAGTATGAGGAGTAAATTTTTATTATGACAGCAAAGTTTATACATTCGGAAAGAGCACAGACAAAAAAAGCCGGACACCTTTCCGGAGAGAATCTCTGGAAAAACGGTCCCCTATGGTTAGCTTTTTTACTGCCGGTTTTTATTATGGTAGTGATTTTTATGATTCGAGGAGTGTATCCCTTTGGAGATCGCACCTTCCTGCGCACGGATCTGTATAATCAGTACGCTCCCTTTTTCTCAGAACTGTGGAGAAAGCTGCGAGGCGGGGACAGTCTGGCGTATTCCTGGAATATCGGTATGGGTTCCAATTTTTGGGCACTGTATGCCTACTATCTGGCAAGTCCTTTTAATTTTTTGGTCATGTTTGTGCCCCAGACCCATATCATCGAGTTTATGACCGCTCTTATTGTGATCAAGATCGGATTGAGCGGGTTTACCTTTGCATGGTATTTAAACCGGCATTTTGGAGAAAAAGAGGGACATCCTTCCTACGGAGTTACTTGTTTCGGCGTCTTGTATGCGTTGTCTGGTTATATGGCAGCTTATAGCTGGAACATCATGTGGCTGGATTGCCTGATTCTGATTCCCCTGATTATCTGGGGACTGGAGCTTCTGGTCAAAGAGGGCAGATGTGCTATTTATTGCATTTGCCTGGGGCTTTCCATTTTATCCAATTATTACCTGTCCATTATGATCTGTATCTTTGTGGTGATTTATTTCATCATGCTGATTGTCAACAGTTCCCCGGAAGATCAGATGGCGGGAAAAAAGCTGGCGCTGACCTTTGGAAGATTCGCTCTGTATTCCCTTCTGGCCGGTGGGTTCGCCGGAGCGATTCTTCTGCCGGAATTCCATGCGCTTCAGATGACAAAATTTTCTGAGGTTTCCTGGCCGTCTGCCATGAAGGCTTATTTTTCCACCATTGATGTGCTGAGCCGGCATTTTATCAACGTAGATGTGGAGATCGGATTGGATCACTGGCCGAATCTGTACTGTGGCGTGGGGATTTTATTTCTGTTTCCCCTGTACATTATGAACGACGAGATTTCCTGGAAGGAAAAAACCATCAAGCTTTCCGTGGCGGTGGTTATGCTGATCAGCTATTCCAACAATATTCTGGATATGATCTGGCATGGTTTCCATTTCCCGGATTCCCTGCCTGCACGCCAGTCTTTCCTTTACATTTTCCTGCTGCTTACCATGGGGTATGAGGCGTTGTACCGGATCCGCAGCAACAGTAATCGGGAGGTGGCAGTCAGCTTCTGGGGGGCGATTGCCGTTGTCATTCTCTGTGAAAAGCTGGTCACGGAGGATTTTATCAATTATGACAGCTTTCTTCTGACAGGACTGTTTCTGGTGCTTTATGCCTGGATGTGCTATCTGTATCGCAAGAAACCCCAGTGGAAACGGTTTGTGGTGATTGTCACGGTGGGAATAGTGGTGCTTGAGGCCGCGGTCAATATGGAGGACACCAGCGTGGCGACCACCAGCAGGAATTCTTATCTGTCAGACTGGAATGGTACAGAAAAGCTGCTGGCGGATCTGGAAAAAGAAGATACGGATTTTTACCGGATGGAAAAAGTATCCCGCCGCACCAAAAATGACGGTAGCTGGCTGGGATATCACGGAGCATCTCTTTTTTCCTCCACCAATAACAGCTATGTGGCTAACTTTTATAAAGAAGTAGGTATGCTGGGAAGTAAGAATTCCTATGCCTTCAGCGGAGCCACTCCTCTGATGTCTGCGATTCTGTCGGTGAAATATACGCTGTCGGATGAAGAACTGGAGGAGCCACTCCGCACTCTGGTGGCACAGCAGGGAGATGTCTATTTATATAAGAACAAGTATGTACTTCCCCTGGGCTTTATGCTTCCGGAGACCATGGAGGAGCAGTGGGATTATGATGCGGGCTCCCCTATTTCCTGCCAGAATCGTCTGGCTGCAGAACTAATTGGTGCAGACTATGACGATAACCGGCTGTTAAATGCCATGGACTGTGAGGTAACAGCCAATACTGCCGGCTTTACGGTGGAGCAGGACGGCTATTATTATTTCTATATGGGAGATACGAGTGCTGAGGATATCACAGTCTCCATCCAGGAGAACAACACGGATGGGGTGGATCTGTCCAGGGAGCATAAGTATTCCCAGACAAACCGGGAGTACCTGATTGAAACCGGCTACGTGAAAGCGGGGAGCCGTGTTACTTTAACGGCAGAAGAGGTGGAAAGTATCACTCCCACACTTTACCGTCTGGATGAGGAAGTGCTGGAAAAAGCCTTTCAGGCTCTGGATGAACAGCCCATGACGGTGGAGAATTACGACAGTACGCATATCAATGCCCATATTGATGTGAAAAGGGCAGGAAAACTGGTGCTTTCTGTGCCGGAGGAAGATGGCTGGACCGTATGGGTAGATGGGGGGGAGACAGAGGCAACTTATTTTGCCGATGCATTTATCTGCCTGGATTTGTCCCGGGGAGAGCATAGCATATCCTTGTCCTACCGCCCCTATGGAATCTATACAGGAACATGGATCACCCTGTGCAGTCTCCTTGCATTTCTGGCGATTATGTGCTATAAGCATAGAGACAGGCTGACGGGATTGACAGGAAGAAAGAAGAAATAAATTTTTAAAGGAAAGAAGAGCATGCAGAAGATTGCCTTTTTTGATATTGACGGAACCTTGACCTCAGAACTGGACGGTTCTATCCCGGACAGTGCGGTGCTGGCAGTACGCCGTGCCCGTGGAAATGGTCATTTCATGTTTATTAATACAGGGCGTTGTTTCCAGAACGTGGAGGAACGTTTCCGATCCATTGGATTTGACGGCTTTGTGACAGGCTGCGGTACAAACATCTATTATCAGGGAAAAGAATTGTTCCATAAGGGACAGACCCATGAGGTTACAATGGAAATTGCAAAAATTGCCAGAGAGTTAGATGTGGATGTGGCATTTGAATCCAGGGAGGAAGTAGTATTTGACAGAAGCCGTGATCTGCTCTCTCCTGATGCAAGAAGTCTGTACTATTCCTTTTGTGATAGACACTATGATATGTCCCATGAAGTAACCGCAGAGGACTTTACCTGTGACAAGTTTGTTGCGTGGTTCCAGAGAGCCGATCAGATAGCAGAATTTAGGAAAGTCAGTGATGAATATTTTGATTGTATTGATCGAGGCATACTTTTCCGGGAGTTTGTGCCTAAGGGGTATTCAAAGGCCACCGGCATTCAGTTTCTGCTGGAGCATTTCCAGCTGCCCCTGGAGCAGGCCTATGCCTTCGGTGACAGCAATAACGATCTGGCCATGTTAAGCTTTGTGCCCCACAGTGTGGTAATGGGAAATGCAGAAGAACCCCATCTTTTTCAGATCGCAGACTATGTCACAGATAAGGCCAGTGAGGACGGTATTGCCAAGGCACTGGAAAAACTGGGTTTTCTGGATTAAATTCTTTCATCGTCCCGCAGCAATCGATATAAGGTGGGCTCCACCTGAAATTCCTTCAGGGCAGAGTCGATTTCCCGACGGCATCGTTCCACAGTGGATCTGGGTGTCGTCGGTCTTTTTATGGCACGGATCAGGATATTTTTCGGGGTGTGGGCCAGATCGATGAATTCCAGTACCTGTGTCTTATAACCGCAAAGCTCTAAGAAATCCGCCCGCAGGGCATCGGTGAGCAGAGCGGAAATCCGCTCCTGGATAATGCCATAGTGGCTGACCAGGGATAAATTTTCCGGTTTCATGGTACGGTTAATCTCATGCTGACAGCAAGGCACAGAAAAAATCATTTTTGCATTCCAACAGATGGCATTGTAAAGGGCAAAATCCGTGGCAGTATCGCAGGCGTGCAGAGTGATTACCATGTCTACCGGAAAGTCACACTGATACCCATTGATATCTCCCAGTTCAAAATGCAGATCTTCGTAGCCATACTTCCGGGCAGCTTTATTACAATTCTGAATGACCTCCTCTTTCAGATCCAGTCCCAGCATTTGCACAGGAATATGCCGGATCTCTGTAAAATAATAATACAGAATAAAAGTGAGATAGGATTTCCCACAACCGAAGTCAATGATATTCAAATGCTCCGGATTCAGTTCCCGCACCGTATCGTCAATGATCTCCACAAAACGATTGATCTGCTTGAATTTATCGTACATGCTCCGCACAACTTTACCCTCGGAGGTGAAAATACCCATATCTACCAAAGGAGGAATGACGGTACCCTCCGGAAGCAGATAGTTTTTCTTACGGTTATGGGAAAGGACATCCGCTGCTTCATCGCTTTGGGGGGAGACTTTGTCAGCCGTCATCTTTTTATTTGCCGGAGCCATTTTTTTCTTATAGGTTACCTTTCCCTTTTTGGAACACAGGATGATATGCTCGGTCCGGGAGGAAAATCCGTTGCACTGGCCGAAGCCGGATTCCATCAGTCTCAGACAGCTCCGTGCAATTTCCTCAAATGCCACATTTTCATGAAACACCTGCTTATCGGTATACTTTTCAACTTGATAGTAGTCTTTCTTGCGCACCAGCACGATCTTGTGATAGGTGCTGTCTTTTCCGGGTTTGCTTAAAATCAGTTTTGTCGGTTCATCTGCAAAAACAAGGGTCAGAGCCTGTTCCAGTGTCTGCATGGGAATCCTCCTGCCATATGGTCTTTATCAATCTTCTCAGATTGTATCATAAAACAGCATGTAAATCACTTTTCTTTTCTGTCCGGAACTGGTAAAATTGTTTTACAAAAACGATTTGATTCAGAAAGGTGGATGAAAGATTATGTATCAGGCATCTGAAAAACGGTATGACACAATGGAATATCATCGCTGTGGGAACAGCGGCTTAAAATTACCTGCCGTATCCCTGGGTTTATGGCACAACTTCGGTTCCACATCCCCCATCGACAATATGAAGGACATGCTGTTTACTGCTTTTGACTGTGGAATTACCCACTTTGATCTGGCAAATAACTATGGTCCGGTTCCCGGGGCAGCAGAGGAAAATTTCGGACATATTATGAAGTCCGATCTGCATGTGTACCGTGATGAGTTGGTGATTTCCACAAAAGCCGGTTTCGATATGTGGCCGGGACCTTATGGGGATTTTGGTTCCCGCAAGTATTTGATTTCCAGTCTGGACCAGAGCTTAAAACGGATGGGACTGGATTATGTGGATATTTTTTATCATCACAGACCGGATCCGGAGACCCCGTTGGAGGAGACCTGTCTGGCGCTGGATCAGATTGTCCGCAGCGGAAAAGCGTTGTATGTAGGGATTTCCAATTACAACAAAGTGCAGACAGAAGCGGCAATGAAGATTTTTAAAGAACTGAAAACCCCGTTTATTATCAACCAAAGAAACTACTCCATGTTTGACCGGAATATCGAGGAGGATGGATTAAAGGGATTTGCAGCTGCAAACGGATGTGGAATCATTGCATTCTGCCCTCTGGCTCAGGGACTTCTCACGGATAAATACCTCCACGGTATTCCGGAGGATAGCCGTATGAAGAAGGATGGCCGTTTTCTCCATGAGGATGCGCTGACTCCGGAGCGTCTGGCGCAGATTCAGGCTCTTGGCAAGATTGCAGCAGATCGCGGACAGTCTCTGGCCCAGATGGCATTGTCCTGGATTCTTAAGGATGGTGAGGTGACATCCGTGCTGATCGGTGCCTCCAAGGCAAAGCAGATCACGGAAAATGCTGCCATTGTTGGACACACCAGTTTTACCGCAGATGAGATCGACGCCATCGAGAAAATTTTGAAATAGAGATAATTATTAAAAAATTTAAACAAAACCCTTGACAGCCACTCATGCTTCCTGTATACTTTGAAAAGTCTGATGCAGAAATGCAAGACAGTATGCGCGAGTGGCTCAGTTGGTGGAGCACGACCTTGCCAAGGTCGGGGTCGCGGGTTCGAGTCCCGTCTCGCGCTCTTAAAGAAAACAAAAAAGACATCCGAGAACGGGTGTCTTTTTTGTTTTTCGAGTGCCGTCGGCACTCAAAGGTTCGAGGTCTACGCTCCGGTCGTCGCAAAGCAAACATCCCTCGGACATTTTGCGATGTCGTGCGTTCTTTTTTCTGGCGGATCAGACTGCACCCACCTGCACCCAGTCCATAAATCTGTAGACCGGGGTGCAAATGCTAATAGTTGCTGGATTTTAAGTGGGTTATGGGTTCTTGAATGAATTGCTGGTTTACATAAATTCTATCAAAACCCATAAGCAATGATAAAGTTTGCTCCTTATATGTACATTTTTGCACTGATAGCACGGACTCTACTCATAAGTGCCACCAGGATTGCTCCTTATGGGTCAATTTTTCCTTAAAAATTGTCATAGCAGGCTCGTAATCCTTCTAAGAGACACATAAAAGCTATCAACGATTCACT
Source organism: uncultured Lachnospiraceae bacterium (assembly GCA_934371505.1). Taxonomy (GTDB): domain Bacteria; phylum Bacillota; class Clostridia; order Lachnospirales; family Lachnospiraceae; genus UMGS2037. Next base: position 206 of record CAKRNW010000062.1, on the reverse strand, counting down.
CTTATAGGTGGAACATCCATTTGCTGAGTTCCAGAAGACACATAAGCATTCCAGTAAGTCCGGTCTTATAGGTCACAAGGACTCAAAACACTTTCTGAATGTTATACTTTCTTCTGCTCCGAATGCCATTCCGGACACTCTCGCAGGAAAGTTGGAGGATATTTTCTTTTTTGCAGATACAAGTTGGACATCTTATATCGTAGATA
>CAKRNW010000061.1 GCA_934371505.1 uncultured Lachnospiraceae bacterium | reverse complement strand
GTCAAAACATTTCTTGGAATTTAGAAAGGTGAAAAGGATTGAATTCATTTGAATTTGCCAGTGTGCTGCTGTTGGCGTTTGGAGTTTATATTCTCTATGCCTGTGTACAGCTGAAGGTGTCCGGTGAGCCCACAAAAGGTGTGATGGTAGGTTCCCGTGTCAATCTGAAGAATGCCAAAGATCTGGAAGGCTTTAAAGAATATGTGTTGAAGAAATGCCTCTTTGTAGGCATCGCACTGGTGGCGTTATCTCTGGTAACCGTTGGTCTCTCCTTTTTGGAGACAGGCCGTTGGCTGATGATTGTCACCATGCTGGGACTTCTGGCAGTTTGCATCTATTATACAAAGATGATTTCCTATGCACAGCAAACCTATATTTTAGGACTGGATGTGGAAGCATTGAAGCAGAAAAAGAAAGCGATGAAAGCGAACCGCAAGGCAGCAAAGAAAGAGAAGAAAGCAAATAAATAAAGTAAAAGCCGTTTCCTGTTTTGCGAAACGGCTTTTAATGTGTAATCAAATATAATTTAAAATTATGCATCCTGTCTGGCAGACAAGGTAATGTAATCCCGTTCCGGACAGATGGATTTGTAAGCAGGACGGATGATTTTACCGTTGTTGGCAAGCTCTTCCAGGCGGTGTGCGCTCCAGCCCACGATACGGGCGATGGCAAAGATAGGAGTGTACAACTCTAAGGGCAAATCCAGCATTTTGTATACAAAGCCGGAATAGAAGTCCACGTTGATGCTGACACCCTTGTACATCTTGCGTTCATCCTCGATAATCTTAGGAGCGAGGCGTTCTACCATGGCGTAGAGGTTGTACTCATCCGTGAGTCCTTTTTCTTCAGAAAGCTTATGTACATATTCCTTGAAGATTACGGCACGGGGGTCGGATTTGGAATAAATCGCATGACCTACACCGTAAATCAGGCCGGCACAGTCAAAGGCTTCTTTGTGCAGAAGTTTCCGAAGGTGGTTCGCAACTTCTTCCTCATCCTGCCAGTCGTGGAGCTGTTGCTTCATATCGTCAAACATCTGGACAACCTTGATGTTGGCGCCACCGTGACGGGGACCTTTCAGTGAGCCGATGGCTGCAGCGATGACGGAATAAGTATCCGTGAGAGAAGAGGTCATAACATGGGTGGTAAAGGATGAGTTATTACCACCGCCATGCTCCATGTGGAGAACCAGCGCAACATCCAGAATTTTTGCTTCCAGAGGGGTATAGCTGCTGTCCGGGCGCAGAATATGTAAAATATTCTCGGCGGTGGACAGAGAGCGGTCAGGCTGGTGAATATACAGGCTGTTGCCATCGTGATAATGGCTGTACGCCTGATAACCATAAATAGATAAAAGCGGAAATAAACTAATTAACTGTAAACACTGTCTCAATACATTGGGAAGAGAAGTGTCGTCAGCGCGATCATCATAAGAATATAAGGTAAGAACGCTTCGGGCCAGGGTATTCATCATATCCTTGCTGGGCGCTTTCATGATAATATCCCGAACAAAACTGGTGGGAAGAGAACGATAGCTGGTGAGCAGATCATTAAACTGGGCAAGCTCATGTTTGGACGGAAGTTTATCAAACAGAAGGAGATAGGCAACTTCCTCATAGCCGAAACGACCACCGGCGGTAAAGCCTTCCACAAGGTCACGGACATTATAACCGCGGTAAAATAAGGAGCCGTGATCTGGAACACTTTCACCGTTTACGATTTTGGTGGCACGGACATCGGAAATATTGGTAAGACCGGCGAGAACACCCTTGCCGTTCAAATCCCGCAAGCCTCTTTTTACATCGTATTTGGTGAAAAGTTCAGAATCAATGATACCAGCCTGCTTTGACATAGTTGCAAGCTGTAAGATTTCAGGTGTGATTTCGGAAAAATTGTTTTTATCCAAATAGAGTCCCCCTTTCAAATTTTTAACAGTATTATGATAGCATGAGAAAATTCGACAACGCAAGAAAAAATAGTTTACTTTAGAAACTTTTAAGAAATCCAGACAGTTTACAATAGACTTTTTACACAGATAGAATTAAAATGGAACAGTAGTTAGAAAACGATACCAAATAAAGAAAGGTGACGAGATTACATGGATAACCAGGAAATTTTTTCTCATATCGACCATACACAATTAAAACCTTACGCTGCCTGGCAGGATATCAAAAAACTCTGTGATGAGGCCGTGGAATATAAAACAGCCTCCGTATGTATTCCTCCCTGTTATATCAGCCGTGTCCATGAGACCTATGGTGATAAAGTCAATATCTGCACTGTTGTTGGTTTCCCTTTAGGATACCAGACTACAGAGGCAAAAGTTGTCGAAACAAGACAGGCACTTGCGGACGGAGCCTCTGAAATCGATATGGTCATCAATATTACGGATGTAAAAAATGGTCATTTTGATAAAGTGAGGGAAGAAATCTGTGCATTGAGGGAAGCATGCGGATCCCATATTCTGAAAGTCATCGTGGAAACCTGTTACCTCACTGAGGAAGAGAAAATTAAAATGTGTGAGGTGGTAACGGAGGCAAAGGCTGACTTTATCAAAACCTCCACCGGATTTGGAACCGGCGGCGCAACCAGAGAGGATATTAAACTTTTTAAAGAACACATTGGTTCTGGTGTAAAAATGAAAGCTGCCGGCGGGGTAAAAACAAAAGAGGATCTGGAGGCATTTCTGGATCTGGGCTGTGAGAGAATCGGCACTTCCTCTGCCATTGCTCTTTTGACCGGTAATTCATAATTTGCTTGCTTTTCTCAGGCGGTTGTGTAAAAATGCTATTGGGTTGAATTCTGCCCGGAAATTATGAAAACAGTAGGAGTATTATGAGAGGAATTGATACCCAGGTACGCAAAATACGTCAACGCATTTTCAAAGAAGTGGCGAATCTTGCCTACACATCGAAAGATTTGATCGGCGATATGGAGGCTCTCCCTTATGAAATCGTAAACTATGAGGAGTCGGATTATCACGATATTTATAGAGAGCGTTCCATTGTGCGGGAACGACTGCGTCTGGCACTTGGTCTGTCTCTACGTCCGGAGGACAAACCTGTTCATCTGACCCAGGGATTGGCAGAGAGTAACATTGATGAAAAATACTACGAACCACCTTTGATGCAGGTTATTCCTTCCGCCTGCAATGCCTGCCCGGAGAACTGTTACCGGGTGACAGATCAGTGCATGGGCTGTACGGCACATCCCTGTCAGGAGGTCTGCCCCCGTGGCGCGATTTCCTTTGTAAAAGGAAAGTCGGTCATTGACCAGGAAAAATGTATCAAATGCGGTAAATGTAAAGCGATCTGTCCTTATGATGCGATTACCCATCAGGTACGTCCCTGCGCAGGAGCCTGCGGTGTGAACGCTATTAAATCAGATCATTCTGGACGTGCAGTCATTGACCCTGATTTGTGTGTATCCTGTGGACAGTGTATGGTGAATTGTCCATTTGGAGCCATTGCGGATAAATCACAGATTTTCCAGCTCATTCGTGCCATGCAGTCCGGCAAAAAGGTGATTGCCCAGGTGGCACCTGCCTTCGTAGGACAGTTTGGAGTGGGAGTGACACCGGATCAGGTCAAGGGAGCCTTGAAGGAGCTGGGATTTTTCGATGTGTATGAGACTGCAATTGGTGCTGACATGGGATGTATGGCAGAAGCAGAGCATTATGTGAAGGAAGTGGCGACGGGTAAGCAGCCATTTTCCCTGACCAGCTGCTGTCCTTCCTGGTCTGTACTTGCAAAGAAATTTTTCCCGGAAACCATCAGCCAGATTTCCAATGAACTGACGCCGATGGTAGCTACAGCAAGGGTCATTAAAGAGGAACATCCCGATGCCTGCGTGGTCTTTATTGGACCCTGCGCATCCAAGAAACTGGAGGCATCCAGACGGACGGTTCGTTCCGATGTGGATTTTGTCATTACCTTTGAGGAACTGGCAGGGATGTTTGCTGCCAGAGATATTGATCTTGGCAGCGCACCAAAGGATGATAAACTGGAAGATGCCACAGGTGCAGGACGTGGCTACGGCGTGGCCGGCGGTGTAGCCGGTGCCATTGAACAGTGCATCCGGGAGTATTATCCTGATGTGGATGTGAATATCGAGCATGCAGAGAGTCTGGCAGAATGCCGGAAGATTCTCATGCTCGCGAAAGCCGGAAAGAAGAACGGCTGTCTTATCGAAGGAATGGCTTGCCCCGGAGGCTGTATCGGAGGAGCCGGAACCAATATTGCGATTAACCAGGCGGTTCGGGAAGTGGCAAACTTTAAGAATGCCGCTGCCAAAAAGATACCTGATAAAGAATAAGAGCCTTAAGGAGGATGAGTATGGCAACAAAAATCAGAACCAGATATGCACCCAGCCCCACCGGACGGATGCATGTGGGAAATCTGCGGTCTGCACTTTACGAGTTTTTAATAGCAAAGCATGAAGGCGGAGATTTTATTCTCCGAATTGAGGATACCGACCAGGAGCGTTATGTGGAAGGGGCAGTAGAGATTATTTACCGTACCTTGCAGGAGACTGGTTTAGTGCATGATGAAGGCCCGGACAAAGATGGCGGTGTAGGTCCCTATGTGCAGTCTGAGCGTATGAAAACCGGTATTTATATGAAATATGCCAAGGAGCTGATTGACAAGGGGGAGGCATATTACTGTTTCTGTGATAAGGAGCGTCTGGCTTCTCTAAAGACAGAAATTGTAGAGGGAAAAGAAATCAGCATTTATGACAAGCACTGTCTCGGTTTATCCAAAGAAGAAGTAGAGAAAAATCTGGCAGAGGGTAAACCCTTTGTCATTCGTCAGAACAATCCGAACGAGGGTAAAACCGTATTCCATGATGAGCTTTACGGAGACATCGAGGTGGATAATGCAGAGCTGGACGATATGATTCTGATGAAGTCCGACGGCTATCCCACTTATAACTTTGCAAACGTAGTAGATGACCATCTCATGGGGATTACTCATGTGGTAAGAGGAAATGAGTACCTTTCCTCCTCACCGAAATACAATCGTCTTTATCAGGCATTCGGATGGGAGGTTCCTGTGTATGTACACCTTCCCCTGATTACCGATGAGAACCACAAGAAACTTTCCAAGAGAAGCGGACATTCTTCCTTTGAGGATTTGATTGACCAGGGATTCTTAACAGAGGCAGTGGTAAACTACATTGCTTTATTGGGATGGAGTCCGGAGGATAACAGGGAGATTTTCTCTCTGGATGAGCTGATCAAAGAGTTTGATTATCACCGTATTTCCAAATCTCCCGCGGTATTTGATATCGTGAAGCTGAAATGGATGAACGGCGAATACATGAAAGCCATGGACTTTGATAAATTCTACACGTATGCAGAACCTTATTTATCCAAGGCACTGACCAAGGGTCAGGATCTGAAGAAGATTGCAGAGATGGTGAAATCCAGAATTGAGATTTTCCCGGACATCACAGAAATGGTAGACTTCTTTGAGACGCTGCCGGACTATGATCTTGCAATGTATACCCATAAGAAAATGAAAACCAACGCAGAGACATCTTTGGCTGTTTTACAGGAGGTATTACCCATTCTGGAACAGCAGGAGGATTACTCCAACGATGCCCTGTATCAGACTCTGTCAAATTACATCGGGGAGAAAGGCTACAAAAATGGATACGTGTTGTGGCCGATCCGTACCGCGGTATCCGGCAAACAGATGACCCCTGCCGGTGCAACAGAGATTATGGAAATCTTAGGCAAAGAGGAATCTCTTGCAAGAATCCGTGCCGGAATTGAAAAATTATCCGCAGCAGTCTAGTGCAGCGGACGCCCTGCTGGACGGCGCTAATGCCGCCCAGCGTGAGGCGATTGTCCATTACCGGGGGCCGATGCTTGTACTTGCAGGTCCCGGAAGCGGCAAAACCTTTACCATGATCAGACGTATCCAATATCTTATTCAAATCTATGGCGTACCGCCATCTACGATCTTAGTGATCACCTTTACCAAAGCAGCAGCGACAGAAATGCAGAGCCGGTTTTGCCAGACAGACACAGAAAAGGCAGGACAGCCTCAGTTTGGCACGTTTCATTCCATCTTTTTTTCTATTATTCAGAAACATTGTCATTATAAAATCAGCGATTTGGTTACCCCAGCCCAACAACGAATGTTTATCAAGCAGGTCTTACTGAATGGAAATTATGAATTACCCATCGATTTAGATACCATGGAGAACCTGTTATCTTTCATTTCCCGGTATAAAAATCTTGGGGAAGAACAGACCGGAGAAGGACTGCTCACTCAGGAACAGTTTAAAAAGCTTTATCTTCAATATCAGGAACAAATGGAATGGCATCATAAAATAGATTTTGATGATATGCTGCTGCTGTGCAGAGAAGTCCTGCAGAAACAAAAAGAAGTCCGGGAACTTTGGCAGAAGCGTTTTTCTTTTATTCTGGTGGATGAGTTTCAGGATATTAATCCGCTGCAATATGAAATTTTACAGATGCTGGCAGGACAGGAAAAGAACCTTTTCGTAGTCGGAGATGACGATCAGGCAATTTACGGCTTCCGGGGGTCCAAACCGGAAATCCTGTTACAGTTTCCCAAAGAATATCCGGATGCTATCCAGGTGCAGCTATCCTGTAATTATCGCAGCGGCAATGCCATTGTAGAGTCGGCACAGCAGGTGATTCGTGTTAACCAGGTGCGCTTTCCCAAAGAATTAAAAGCCAACCGAACCGGAGGAAAGGTAAAACTGGTGACTTTTGGGACACCTAAGGAGGAACAGGAAAAAATCCTGCAATATTTAAAGCATGTCCTAGCACGAAAAGAGCAGTGTGCCATTCTATGCCGGACGAACCGGGAATTGTTGGAATGGGCAAAGGAATGTGAGAAAAGAGGAATTGCCTATCAGCATAAAATCCGGGAGAAATCCCCGTGGGAGGAGTCCTGTGGGAAGGATTTATTGGCCTATTTAAGGCTTGGGCTGGGGAATGGAAGCCGGGAGGACTTGTTACGAATTCTCAATAAACCAATGCGGTATCTTTCCAGAGAATCTGTTGGGGCAGAAAGGATTGATTTCGTTTCTATGCTTCAATTTTATGAAGGAAAAAGGGAGATGCAGAAGCGGTGCAGGCAGCTGGAACAGGATTTAAATAAAGTTGGGAAAATGCCCGCTTTTCTTGCAGTCAGCGATATTTGCAGACGAGTGGGATATGAGAGATGGATGCTGGAACAGTGCCATGATGAAAAGAGCAGGGCTGCACTGCTACAACAGCTGGAAGCGTGTAAAAAAGCAGCAATGCAATGTAAAACAGTAGCAGAACTCCTCGCACTTGCGGAAAAAGAAGGAAAAGACAATTCTTCCGGAGGAGAAATGAAGGTAGTGGATTCCCCATTGTCGCTGATGACTTATCATGCATCCAAAGGACTGGAATTTACCACCGTGTTTCTGCCAGGTCTTAACGAGGGAAAAGTTCCCCATGGAAAGAATCTCACCCCCAAGGAAATGGAGGAGGAGCGGCGGATGTTTTATGTGGCGATGACCAGAGCAAAGGAAAATCTCTACCTGACCTATCTACAATCAGAAACACAAAATACATCCCAGATTTCCCCTTTTTTAAAACCTCTCATAGAATACCTGTAATATAATTGCAATATTTTTGTAATATGTTAGAATAAGTGGGTAGTGTGAAAACCAATAATACAAAAGGAAAGCGATAAGGACATGGAGAAGAATGAAAAGTAGATGGATTCAGACAATCGTGTTATCTGTGATGGCTTTTGCTTTAATCCTGGGTGCTGGGAATCTGGAGATTCATGCAAAGACGGAAACTTTATTATCAGATCAGCCGGTGGCAATGGCAGCCGGAGGTGAGGTTAAACAGACAGAATCTGGGGAAACGGAAGATATAGCCGATGAGACAGCGGAAATGACAGAGACAGAAACGTTGGAAGCAGAGACGGAAGAAACCGTAGAAAGTCAGGAAGAAACCGAGGAGAATGAGTATGCCGATTTAGCCATTGCCCAGGTTTCCAATTATGTCAATGTACGTTCCTTACCCAATACGGACAGTGATATTGTTGGAAAGATTTACAATGGAGCAGTAGCCCAGGTTCTCTCTGTGACAGGAGAGGATCATGACTGGTTCCAGATTGTTTCCGGAAATGTGGAAGGATATATTAAAGCAGAGTTTTTCCTGTATGGAGATGCAGCTGCAGAGGTAATTGATCAGTATGTGACCCGGTATGCCAATGTGATTGCTGACCGGTTAAATGTGCGGGAACAGCCAAGTACTGAATCCAAACGGATTGGCTACATTGACAACGGAGAAAGGGTGCAGCTGTTAGAGAACCAGGGAGAATGGCTGCGCGTCCAGTATACAGATGGAAAAGAGGGCTATGTATCGTCCCAGTACGTGACCATCTCTGAAGAATTTGTCTACGGCAAAACTCTGGAGGAAGAGGCGAAAGAACAGGAAGAACGAAAGATACTGGAAGAACGTGAGAATGTCACAGAACAGGAAGTGGCAGAGAATGTGACGATTGTGGTGACAGAGCCTGTGGGAACTTATAGCAGTAACGCAGAACTTCGTTCCTCCATTGTAAATTATGCCATGCAGTTTCTCGGGAACCGGTATGTTCACGGAGGAAGCTCCCTTGTCACAGGCACAGACTGCAGTGGCTTCACCAGTCTGATTTATAAAGAATTCGGCTATTCCTTAAGCAGAACCCCGTCCGGCCAGCTGAGCAGCAATGGCAGGAGCATTGATTACAGCCAGATACAGCCTGGTGATATTATCTGCTATGGCAAGGGAGGCAAGTGTACCCATGTAGCCCTTTATACCGGCAACGGACAGATTATCCATTCCGCCAATTCCAGAAAGGGCGTTGTGATCTATCAGGCAGATTATGATACCATTATTGGTATTAAAAATGTGATTGATTAAAGATATCCGTCTTTTTTAAAATCCAGTCACCGAAGATTTCCCGGCTCCAGTTTACGAGGTCGTCATATTTCAGTATGACACCACCGTAATTGCGGATGCCGTGGGTTTTCGCTTTTTCCTCTGAGTAATCCTCCAACAGATACACCTGTTCTAAGCGTACCGGACCGGAAGTATAATGGCATACCATGGGGATGACACCGGTTTTTGAAGGATTGATGAAACTTCCGTTTTCCGTCACATGAATGGAAACCCATGCCATTTCCTCCAGCATGCACAGCCCCTTTTTCTGGGTGGAAACATAATTTCCAAGAGAGTAGTAGCACAGGCTTTTATTTCCGTTTTCTGCTTCAATCCATTCCACCGGCTGAGGCATATGGGGATGGGCACCGATGATGATGTCAGCTCCAGCCTCCGTCATTTCTCTGGCAAATTCTTCCTGATAGGAGGAGGGAACGCTCTGGTATTCCGTACCCCAGTGAGGGAACACTACCACATAGTCCACCTCCTTGTCCATACTCTGGATATCCTCAATCACCCGGGGATTCAAGGTAGTAAAATCAATCTGCCCGTTGGATTCATTGTAAGCGCAGAGGAGATTCAGATTATTACGGTAAGATTTCGGGATCGTACCGGCATTAGGGCCATAGGTGTAATTTAATATGGCAAAAGTGACATTCTTTACGGTAATAACCGGAATAGAGAAGTCATTTTCCTCATGAATGCCAGCCACGGTAACAGCAGGATATTGTTTCCAGAATTCCAGACAGTTTACCATGCCGGCTTTATTCTGGTCAGCGGCATGGTTGGTTGCGTGCAATACCACATTAAAGCCGGCATTGGCAATGGCATCCCCTACCTGGGTAGGAGAATTAAATCTGGGAAAACCGGAAAAGCCAAGAGAGTTACCACCCAGGATGGTCTCCTGATTAATCACCTTCACATCTGCTATTGCCAGAAACTCAGAGAGAGGACGAAACAGAAAATCATAATTGTAAGTCCCGTCCTTTTGTTTTCCGGTGTTCACAATGCCCATGTGCATCAAATTGTCACCAACGGCCATAAGAGATACTTCGTATTCTTCAAAAACCGGTGGTGTGGGTTCCGGTTCCGTCTCAAGAACGGATTCCACGGGAAGAGGCTCGGAGGGAGCAACAGCGTGAGAACGGGTAGGTTCTGCAACTTCAGAGGATGTGGCAACAGCATCTGCATTGACGGTAGGAATCCCCTGAGAGAGCAGGATGCATAAACAGACGGAACCGATGCACACAATTCCCCCAAGGAGAGCATGTCTTTTTTTCATAGACTTATTCCTCAGAATCTTCCACATCCATTTCTACCAGTTCGTCAAACTCAACGGAATCCAGATACTCATCGAAAGCATCGGCTACCGACTCATACTCCTCATCGTCATCAATGTAGGTTAATTCCGGTTCCTCGTTGGGGTCATCCGGGTTCTCACTGTAACCGTAGAACCACACTTCACCGTCCTCATTCTGACCGTTTTCGTCTAAGGGGAGAAGTACGATATAATCTTTCTCGTTCACTGTTAAAATCGTAACAATTGCACAGGTAACACGAGTACCGTCCTCTAAGTCTAATTCAACGGTCATTTCCTCATCATCTTCCTGTTCTTCACGCAGGTCTTTATTTTTTGCCATGGTTTTATCCTTCCTTTCTCGTTTTAAGTAAAAAGACTATTACGATAGATACCATTATTGTAATGAAACCGGGTGATTTTTGCAAGGAAAGATAGCAGTTTCGTTGACCTTGATTTTTAAACAAACTATAATGAAACACAGTATGTAACTGGGAGAAATCTCCTGATGAAAAAGATTGCAGAAAGGAATGTATACACCAGCCGTAGTATACAAAAGAAACAATGTATTGTAGAAATTGCGGATATGAAAACGAAGACGGAGCCAGATTCTGTGGAAAATGTGGTGCCAGTCTTATGGAAGAACCATCAGTCACGAATAACACGGGTTACGCAGAGTCAACCCCAGCCCCGAACCCGAATGACAAGAAGGATAAAACTTACATTGCCCTTATTGCAGGAGTCAGTGTTCTCATTGTGATTTTAGTAGCAGCTCTGATTTTTGTCCTTGTAAAAATTTCCAAAGGGGCGGCTGCTGCAGAGAACAATAGTGAAACGGTTGAGACAGAACAGCAGCAGGAAGAAGATACCTCAAGAGAACTTTCCACCGGGGATGATTCCAGACAGCTGATTGTCAGCACCGATGCAAAATACAGCTTTAACAGCCTGGCAGTTCTGGACTTATCCTTGAGAAACTATACGCCCAACCAGAAACAGCAGGGAATGGATTGGGATTCCACGCTGTTTTATACCCTGGAGGATGTCTATGCAGATTCTACAGCAGATAACCAGATTGCGAATTACCAGATCGTAAACTACGAGTTTACCAATGCCCAGACCCAGAACATCATCCGCTGTGTGGTTTATAAGAACCCGGATAACAGCCAGATAGCAAAAATCGTCACCATTGAGAAACAGAATGGTGCTTATCTTGTTTCCGATTATTACTACGACAATGGAAAAGTAAACTTCGTATTCACAAGAACCGTGGATGTTTACACGCCTACCTATGCCACCATTGATAAGGTAGGAAACCGTTACTATTTTAATCATGATGTCCTGGTCCGTTATCGAAAGATTGATGTGCCCAAGCAGATTGAACAGCAGACCCTTAACCCTTCCACGACCTGGTATCCCAACCGCTCTTATTTCGAGCTTTCCAGTGAGAAGATGGCAGCTTATGATGCGGTGGAGATGCAGGTGCTGAATGAGGCATACAACGTACTCAATGCAGTGCAGGGTGAGGACAGCCTTTTTGAGATGAAGGGCTATGTATATGGTGCGGGCAACGTACCGGTGTCCAACGCCTCTGTTGCAGTGATTGCATCGGCGGACGATACGGTGCTGTATACCACCACCACAGGAAATGATGGCGCTTATCATCTTTATACCCTGTTAGACGGAACGGACTGTTATGTACAGGTTTATGCAGAAGGTTATGTGCCTGCCTATGTTTATGATGTACGGCTGGACGAAACCCTGTCTGGTAATGGATTTTCCTATCTCTATCTGGCAAAGGAAGGAGCAGGAGAGACGGAGGTACAGTTTTATCTGTATAATGCCGTCGATTTGACTGTTGGAGCGGATACCGCCCAGCTTTCCAGTGGACAGGTGACCATCCGCAGCGGATTGAATGTCAAGAATGGTGGAAATGTTACAGAAGGAACCATGGATGGAAACACTTACACCGCACAGTTACAGCCGGGCGCTTATACCGCAGAGTTCCGTCTGGACGGCTACATGACCACCTATGAGAATTTCGCTGTGACAGGAGAGGGATGTGTGGTAAAAGGCTATACCGTCCCTGCCATTACAGACAATTCAGAAAAAGCAGTGCTGTGCTGGGATTCCGATATCGACCTGGATATGGTACTCTACACCCCGGAAAGATCAGCTTACGGCGATATGAACTATATCAGTGCCAGACAGTCACTGGACGACTACCAGGATTTCCTCATTGCCGATGGAACAGATACCCGGTGTGAGGTAATGAATATCGGAAACCAGTTAATTGGAACCTATAAACTTTATGTGAATGATTACACCAGCTTTGTGAATGGAACGTATGATTCCGATGCACTGGCAAACAGCCATGCTAGGATTTACATTTATTCCAAAGAGGGCCTGGTTGCCGTGTACTATGTGGATTTCAGCCAGCCTGGCGTTGTCTGGAGTGTGTGTGAAAGAGGAAACAGCGGATATCATCCCAGCTCCATTGTTTCTTCCAATGTAAACGGATACGTGGCACTGGATAAGACCCGGATGACAAAGGATGAACGGTTAGAAATGTATAAGGAATTCCTGCGGGGGAATATCACGGCAGAGTATGAGGGAAGTCAGGTTGATTATGATACCCTGGTGAGAACGTTTGCTGATGATTTTCAACGTGAGTACGAAGAGATCCTTGGAGCATTTACATTAACAGATATTGATTTCGATGACATGCCTGAATTACAAATATACTTCAGAAATACATCTGCATATGTATTATATAAAGTAAGCGTCGTAAATGACAAACTTACGATTTTCGCTCGTAAGGATAGTGATTGGAGTTATGAAGATCTTACTTTGTATAAGAGTGGTATGTCTTATAGTGTAGAAGGACTGCGTCAATGGGCATATTTGTCTTGGTTTAATGATGCAGCGGATAATACTATAGCTGAATTTGATTATTTTTATGATGGTGCTACTGATAATATAGAGGATGTAGTTGAAGCGGTACAGGAACAGTTTAATGATTTAACTCAGAACGAAGGATACCAATATGTATACGTTAGCCATGGAGAAGAACGTGAAGGTGAGTCATGGGACAAATTTGAGGCGGTGGTAAACCAATTTAAAGCAGACTACTGTGGCGAAGAAGCAACCTTCTACGATGTGAACGAAGATTCGTTACAACAGAATATGCGCTGGGAGTAATTCCCACCTACGATGGGACAGCAAAAAATGCTGTCCCATTTTTTGAGTGTTTGAAGCAAAATCCCTTTTTAAAACATTTGTATGCACACGGAAATCATGGTAAACTAATAAGGATGACAACAGAAAGCGAGACTACCATGAATAAAATCAAAATAATCTTTTTTGATATTGATGGAACCTTGATTGACATGCAGAAAAAGGAAATCACGGAGCGGACAGTGGAGACGCTTCGGCGGCTGCAGGAGCATGGAAT
>CAKRNW010000060.1 GCA_934371505.1 uncultured Lachnospiraceae bacterium | reverse complement strand
AAAGTATATGACCTGGAACAGGCGGAAGAATGGAAAAAAATACTGACCCGGTTTCCTAAGGCGGATATTTACTATTCACCGGAGTACACAAAGGGCTTTGCGGAAAACGGGGATGGGGAGCCCCTTCTCCTGCACTATACCGGTGACCGGTTACAGGCGGTGAATGTGGTGATGAAACGCCCCGTTCCCCTGCCGGAGAACTTAAATCCGGAGGATGAGGAATTAAAAGACTATGTGGATTATGTCACACCCTACGGTTATGGTGGATTTCTTTTGGAAGGAGAATGTTCAGAGGCAGAGCTGCAGCAGCTACAGAAGGTGTATGCTGACTTTTGCAGGGACCATAAGGTGGTGGCAGAGTTTGTGCGGTTTCATCCGGTGTTAAACAATGCCCATAGGGTGGAAAAACTGTATGAGGTCATCGACCTGGGCAATACCATCTGCATGGATTTGACCTCCCCGGAGATTATCTGGCAGAACCTGAGCAGCAAAAACCGCAACATGATCCGCAAGGCGCAGAAAAGCGGAGTCCAGGTCTATTGGGGCAGGGAACCTGCTCTCTTTGAAGAGTTTGAGGACATCTACCGGGAAACCATGGATAAGGTGGGAGCCCGGGATTACTACTACTTTAAAAAAGAATTTTATGACAGCATCCTGTACGATATGAAACAGCAGGCCATGATCTTTTACGCCAGACTGGAGGAGCAGACCATTGCCGCTTCCATTATTCTCTATGACGGAAATGCCCTGCAATATCATTTATCCGCATCCAGAAGGGATTACCAGTCCTATGCTCCCACCAACCTCATTCTCTATGAGGCAGCCTGCTGGGGAAGTGTACTGGGGGCAAAAACCTTCCATCTGGGCGGCGGATTAGGCTCCTCCCATGATGACCTTTACCATTTTAAGAAGCAGTTTAATCGCAATGCAGACTGTACATTTTCCATCGGACGCGTTAAGATGAATGAGGCTGTATATGACCGGCTCTGGGAACTGAATAATCATAAGAAAGAGACAGGGTATTTCCCTGCATATCGAGCGTGAAAAAAATACTAATTGTCGCCAACTTTGATGTGGGCTTATACAATTTCAGACGGGAGCTGCTGACGGAACTGCTAAAAGCCTACGAAGTGCATATCGCACTGCCGGATGGAGAATTTGTTCCGAAAATGCAGCAGATGGGATGTGTCTTCCATGAGACGAAGCTGGAACGACGGGGAATGAATCCCCTCCATGAACTGGAACTGCTTCATACTTACCGGAAAGTGATGAAAGAAGTGCAGCCGGATGCGGTACTTACCTATACCATCAAGCCCAACCTCTATGCCGGAATGATTTGTTCCCGCAGGAAAATTCCTTTTATTACCAATATCACAGGTCTGGGAACGGCGGTGGAGGGAGACGGACTGCTGCAGAAGGTGATGATTCGCCTGTACCGTCATGCGATGCGAGGGGTTAGCAGGCTGTATTTTCAGAACCGAACCAATGAGCAGTATTTCACCGAGAAAAAGATCGGGCTGGGAAAGCATGATATGCTTCCCGGTTCCGGAGTGAATCTGGAGCGGTTCCCCTATCTGGAATATCCACCGGAGGGAAAACCAATAGAATTTCTCTTTATTTCCAGAGTGTTAAAGGAAAAAGGCATTGACCAGTATCTGGGAATGGCAGAGGCAATTAAGAAGAAATATCCGGACACGGTATTCCGTATCTTGGGATTTTGCGAGGATGATGACAGCAAGCCGGACTCCTACCGGAACAAAATCCGGACACTGGAAGAGAAAGGCATCGTATCCTTTGAAGGCATGCAGGAGGATGTCCATCCCTTCTTAAAGAACAGCCAGTGTACCGTCCACCCTTCCTTCTATCCCGAAGGAATGTCCAATGTCTGCCTGGAGAGTGCCGCCAGCGGACGGCCGGTGATTACCACAAAACGTGCCGGATGCCGGGATACGGTGGAGGATGGAGTCACCGGGTTTCTGGTGGAGGAACGGAATACAGAAGACTTAATTCGTACCGTGGAGCAGTTTTTACAGATGCCCTACGAGAAACGGAAAGAGATGGGCATAAAAGCCCGTCAGAAAATGGAACGGGAATTTGACCGCCGCATCGTGGTGGAAAAATATAAACAAACCTTACAGGAAATCTTGGGATAGGGAGGAAAGAAAAATGAGCTTGTATGAAAAGCTGGTAAACAGGGAGGAAAAACTGGCACTGGTGGGCTTAGGCTATGTGGGAATGCCTATTGCTGTGGCATTTTCCCAAAAGGTGGATGTCATTGGCTTTGACTTAAATGCCGGCAAAATTGAAAAGTACAAAAACGGTGTAGACCCCACCAATGAAGTGGGCGATGAGGCCATCAAAGCCTGCACCGTGGACTTCACAGCAGATGAGAAGAAGCTGCAGGAGGCAAAGTTCTTCATCGTGGCGGTGCCCACTCCGGTAAACTCCGATCACACTCCGGATTTAAGCCCGGTGGAGGGAGCCAGCACCATTCTGGGACGAAATCTGACCAAAGGTTCTATCGTGGTATTTGAATCCACCGTTTATCCCGGTGTGACCGAGGATATCTGTGTGCCGATTCTGGAGAAAGAGTCGGGACTGAAGTGTGGTGTGGATTTCAAAATCGGATATTCTCCGGAACGTATCAACCCCGGGGATAAAGTCCATCGTCTGGAGTCCATCGTGAAGATCGTGTCCGGTATGGACGAGGAGACCTTGGAGGAAGTAGCCAATGTGTATTCCCTTGTGGTAGCAGCAGGCGTACACCGCGCAGAGTCCATCAAGGTGGCAGAGGCTGCCAAGGTCATTGAAAACAGCCAGCGGGATATCAACATTGCCTTTATGAATGAGCTTTCCATTATTTTCCACAGGATGGGAATCGACACGAAATCTGTCCTGGAGGCAGCAGGAACCAAGTGGAATTTCCTGAAATTCCAGCCCGGTCTGGTGGGAGGACACTGTATCGGCGTGGATCCCTATTATCTCACTTATAAAGCAGAGCAGCTGGGCTATCACTCCCAGATCATCCTTTCCGGCCGCCGGATTAACGATGACATGGGAAAATATGTGGCAGAAAGCGTGGTAAAGAACCTGATCCAGTGCGATATTCCGGTGAAAGGTGCCAGAGTGGCAATTCTGGGCTTTACCTTTAAGGAAAACTGTCCGGATACCAGGAACAGTAAGGTGATCGACATTGTGAAAGAACTGAACGAATATGGAATCACGCCCAGGATCACAGATCCGGCGGCCGATGCTGCAGAGGCAGAGCGGGAATACGGAATTCATTTCACCGATATGGCGGATATGAAGGACATGGATGCAGTGATTCTGGCTGTAGCCCACGAACCCTACAAGGCACTGACCATGGAACAGATGGATCAGTTCTTTAAGGAAAAGAACCAGAAAAAGGTTCTGGCAGACTTAAAGGGTATTCTGGACAGAAAGGCGTATGAGGATGCCGGCTATCTTTACTGGAGACTATAAGAAAAAGTTACCCGTCTGGGGGGCAAGCCTGTTGTTTTTTGGAACCGTAGGTGTAGTGTTTGGCGTGGGAATTTATCCTGACTCCGACACCTATATCCAGATGCAGGCAAAAAGAGAACCACTGTACCCACTGTTTCTCCATCTTTGTGGAAATCTGTCCGTAGCAGTGATTTTGCAGAACTTGCTGGCAGCGGGCAGCGTAGCCTATTTTACCTGCACCATGCAGGAACTTTTTCTGGAGAAGTTAAAGAAAGGCTGGAAATGGTTTGGCACAGCTGTTTTATGGCTTTGTGCGCTGATGCCACATTTGATGACGCCCTTGGGTTCTGCCTCCCACATGATACTTTCCAATTCCATTTTGACGGAAGGACTGACCTATCCTTTTTACCTTTTCTTCAGCACGGAATTAGTGAAGGGGTTACTGGAAACAGAAGAAAGACATAGAAAAACTGCACTTTTCAAAGGCCTTGTCTGGGTATTTTTACTTCTTATGCTGCGGAACCAGATGCTGACCACCTTATTTATCTGGGCTGTAGTAGCTGTTTACATGGCATTGACGCGAAAGAAGGAGTGGAAACAGAGAGCAGCTGCCTGTGGTGAAATTCTGCTGGCCGTGTTATTGGTGATTCTGGCAAAGAATCTATGTTATCATACTTACTACAATCACTATTGCAATGGATATTCCGGAGAGAATCTGGGAAATATAGGCTTTTTGGCGAATACCTTGTATCTGGTGGATGAGACGGAAGCTATTGAAGTCCAGAATGAGGAACTGCTGGATTCCTACAGACAGCTGCTTGAGACCCGCAAGACAGAAGGACTCTATTTCATAAAAGAAAGCAACGTATTGAAACAGGCACTTCAATATGAAGACTGTTATGACCCTCTGAAATATGAAGTGATACAGCCCATTCTGGAAGAAAAATTGTATGCGGACGGAGTGGCAGGACAGGAAGTGAATGAACAGCTGTACCAGCAATGCGGTGTGCTGTTTCAGGCATTATTACCCCATGTGACGGGTGAATATCTGGCACTTGTGTTTGATAATTTGTGCCTGGGACTGATTCGGACAGTTTCCCTGCCTCACGGACTGTTTGTGTGGATAGGAGTGCTGGGTTATACAATTCTGATAGGACTCCTTATTTACAAGCGCAGAAAGAAACGGGACAAAGCAGTTCAACTACTTCTTCTGCTGGCATTGGGAATGACACTTCTTCATACAGCAGCGACAGCGGCTGTTATCATGTGCCTGTCCCGCTATGTGATTTACAATACCACATTACTGTACAGTGCCGGATTTCTGTCATTGCTGGAAGAAATGATTGAGAAAAGGAAGAACGGATTAAAATGGGATACAAGGAGTTAAAATTCTATAAGGACAGTGTATTTCTTGTAACAGGTGGAGCAGGTTTTATCGGCTCTAACCTTTGCGAGTCAATCACGGATATGGGCTATCAGGTGCGATGCCTGGACAATTTATCCACAGGAAAACAGGAAAATGTGGATATCCTGGCAGACAGACCCAATTATACCTTTATCAAAGGTGATATCCGGGATTTAGATACCTGCATGGCAGCCTGCAGGGGTGTAGATTATGTGCTGAATGAGGCTGCCTGGGGAAGTGTACCCAGAAGTATTGAAATGCCTCTGCTCTACGAGGAAATCAATATCCGTGGTACGCTCAATATGATGGAAGCGGCCCGTCAGAATGGGGTAAAGAAGTTTGTCTTTGCTTCCAGCTCTTCCGTATACGGAGACCATCCGGTACTTCCCAAAGTAGAAGGACAGGAGGGGAATTTACTTTCCCCCTATGCACTGACCAAGCGTGTGGATGAGGAATATGCAAAGCTGTACAAAAAGCTTTATGGTTTAGATACCTATGGTCTGCGTTATTTCAATGTATTCGGACGCAGACAGGATCCGGACGGTGCCTATGCGGCAGTTATTCCCAAATTTATCAAAATGCTGCTTCATGATGAAGTGCCTACCATCAATGGAGATGGCAAGCAGTCCAGAGACTTCACGTATATTGACAATGTCATTGAGGCAAATCTGAAAGCCTGCCTGGCATCCAGTGAAGTGGCAGGGAATATCTTCAATGTGGCTTACGGTGGCAGGGAATATCTCATCGATATTTACTATGATTTATGTAAAGCCCTTGGAAAGAATGTGGAGCCGCATTTCGGACCGGATCGTGCCGGGGATATCAAACACTCCAATGCAGATATTTCCAAGGCAAAGAAACTGTTGGGCTATGACCCGGATTATGATTTTGAAAAAGGAATTGCGCTGGCAATCGACTGGTATAAGGAAAATTTGCGATGAAAAAGATAGCTTTTTACATTAATGGACTGGGCAATGGAGGAGCAGAACGTGTGACGGTAAACCTTGCCAGACATTTTGTGCAGAAAGGTTATGAGGTGCTTCTGGTGACCTCCAGAGTTCGTGCAGATGAGTATGAACAGCCGGAGGGAACCAGACGCATCATCTCAGAGACAATTGAACCGGGTTCCATGAATCCGGTTTCTTATTTTTACAAAAGGTTCAAGAACATCCGCACGATTTGGAAAACGGAAAAACCAGATGTAATTGTGTGTTTTATCGGCAAGTGTAATGTGATAGGGCTTATTACATCCTGGGGATTAAAAATACCTGTTTATGTGGCGGTTCGAAATGAACCCACCAAGGAATATCCTACGAAGCTGATGCGTTTCTTGTCCAAAACACTATTTGCCAGGGCAAAGACGATTATTGTACAGACAGAGGACGCAAAGAAGTATTTCCCTAAGTATTTACAGCGTAAGACGGTTGTTCTTCCCAATTCCCTGGATACCCGTTTCTTATTGCCACGCTTTGAAGGAGTCAGAAAGAATGAGATCGTTTCTGTAGGGCGTCTGGTGGAGTGTAAGAACCAGAAAATGCTGATTGATGCTTTTTCTGCAATTGCAGACGAATATCCGGAACTCCGGTTGAAAATCTATGGAAACGGAACCCACAACGAAGATACCAGGGGGGAACTGGAAAAACAGGTGGAAACGTTACATCTGGAAAAACGCGTGCAATTTATGGGACATTGCAATGATATGCCTCAACAGCTTTATCAGTCCAGAATTTTTGTACTGACTTCAGATTATGAAGGCATGCCCAATGCTCTTTTGGAGTCCATGGCATTGGGACTTGCCTGTATTTCAACAGATTGTCCCTGTGGTGGACCCAGAACGGTAATTCAAGATGGAGAAAACGGATTATTAATACCGCTCCGGGATACAAAAGCACTGGAGACAGCTTTGAGACGAATCCTGGCAGCCCCGGAGCTTGAACATAAGTTGGGAGAAAATGCCCATAAAATTGGTGAAACGCTGGCACCGGATCGGGTTAATGAAGCATGGGAGAGTGTAATTATATGAGAAAGACCATTGCATTCCATATCCCCTCTCTGGTAGGCGGAGGAGCAGAACGTGTGATTTGTAACCTGGCAAACCATTTTGCGGAGGAGGGGTACCGGGTATCTATGATCACCAGTGAGATGGAGGATCACCAATATTATCAATTGGATGAACATGTTACCAGAGTCGTACTGCCAAAACCCACCGGAAACCGGATCCTGAAAATTTTCCGCCGCCTCGGAATCCTGCGAAAGGCGATTCGGGATAGTGAGGCACCGGTGGTGGTGTCCTTTATTGGAATGGCAAATCTTAGAGCCATTCTGGCAACCCGGTTTATGAAAACGAAGGTGATTGTTTCTGTCCGGAGTGCTCCAGGGAGAGAGTATAAAGGAAAAGAGAAACTGGCAAAATTTCTGTTTCGTTTTGCAGAAGGAGCTGTTTTTCAGACCGGGATGGCAAGAGATTACTTCCCCGGAACTGTGAGGAGAAAATCTACAATTCTCATGAATCCCTTGTTAGGAGATTTCTCACGGGCGGGGTATGAGGGACAGAGAGAGAAAGAAATTGTGACCGTGGGAAGATTGCATCCTGTGAAAAATCATGAGATGCTGATCCGGGCATTTGCCAGATTCCATCAGGACTATCCGGATTATGTGCTGCGAATCTATGGGGATGGAGAGAACAGGACGAAGCTGGAAGAACTGATACAGGAACTTGCCTGTGGAGAATCTGTATTTCTGGAGGGAAATTGTGATGCTGTGGCAGATGCAATCTGGAAAGCATCACTCTTTGTACTGACCTCCAATACAGAGGGAATGCCCAATGCTCTTTTAGAGGCAATGGCGCTGGGGCTACCCTGCATTTCCACGGACTGCCCCTGCGGTGGTCCCGCGGCGCTGATCCGTGATGGAGAGAACGGTCTGCTCATTCCGGTAGGGGATGAGGATGCCCTGGTAGATGCCATGGAGAGAATTCTTTCTGAAAAGGATTTTGCAGAAAAGCTGGGACGAAGTGCAGAACAGGCAAAGGAGCAGTATGCACCGGAAAAAATATATCAAATGTGGGAAGATTATATCACAGAGGTAGCTGACCGATGATTAAGATAACCAGAAAAAAGCATGGAATTAACCTGACAGAGTGCTGGTTTGCCAGAGAACCGCTGACGGAGAGCGGAATAGTCCATTATATCGAGAGTGAGTTTAAACCGGCAGGAGAAAAGACACAGGAATTCCGGACACTGATTTCCGATTTGACAGAAACAGAGGAGGAAATCCTGAAAAAGTTTTCCAAAAGCTGTATTTACAAGGTAAAACGGGCACCCAGGGAAGGCGTGACAGCAAAAATGTACGGTTCTGACGAACTGTCAGATGGTCAACTCATCAGAGAATTTGCAGATTTTTTTGAAGAATTCTGGAAAAGCAAGGGCGTAGAGTATCAGGAAAAGGATCGCTGTGTGGAAAGTCTGACGGAGTATATGCAGGCGGGAGCATTAGCCATAGGGACAGCCAGTGTAAAGGATAAGGTGCAGGTGTATCATGTGTATGTTATGGACGAGGAACGTGCCAGACTTTTACATTCTGCCTCCCAGTTCCGCACGGAGGAAGATATCCCCCAAACCGTAGTTGGCTTTGCCAATCGCTATCTTCATAAGGAATCCATGCTTTATTTTAAAGAGCTGGGCAGGAAGATTTATGACTGGGGAGGTGCCGGACTGGAAGAAGAGGTGGCAAGTATCACACGTTTCAAGGAATCCTTTGGCGGGGATGTCCGTATTTACTACAATGGAGAAAGCGTACAGGGAGTACTGCCCAATGCAGTGGCATGGGCATCGAATCTGAGACATAAGGAATAAAGGAGCATATCCAATGTGTGGAATAGCAGGAATTATCAATTACCGGAATGACCCGGCAAAAGACATTTTGAATATGAACCGGGCAATGCTCCATCGCGGACCGGATGCAGGCGATTACTGGCTGGATCCGGAAAGGAAAGTGGTTTTAGGACATAGACGGCTTTCTATCGTAGACCTGTCTGCAAATGGCGCACAACCCATGAAATCTGCAGATGGACGCTATGTGATTGTCTATAACGGGGAAATCTATAATTATCAGGAATTAGAACAGAAACTTCGCACAGATGGCTGTGAGCTTCACCTGCGAGGGACATCTGACACAGAAGTCATTCTGGAGGCTTTTTCCTTTTATGGGATGGAAAAAACGCTTTCTCTTATGAAGGGAATGTTTGCCATTGCCCTGTATGACAGGCAGGAACAGCAGCTGTATCTGACGCGGGACAGAGTGGGAGAAAAACCCTTGTACTACGGCATGGTAAACGGAGCCTTTGCCTTTGCTTCGGACATCGAGTGTATCCGGCAGATAGAAGGGTTCTCGAATCAGGTGAACCGGGCTGTATTTCCGTTATACTTCCAGTATGGATACATTCCGGCACCCTATTCCATCTACGAGAAGATCTTTAAATTAGAACCGGGAAAAACCCTGCGGTTGAATTGCAAAACCTTAGACTATAAGATTCAAACCTATTGGAGTATGACAGAGGTGGCTCTGAATGGGGAGAAAAATCGCTTTACAGGTAGCGAGGAAGAAGCTGCCGGGGAACTGGAACGACTGTTAAAGCATGCAATCAGAGGACAGATGATCGCTGATGTACCTTTAGGGGCTTTTTTATCAGGAGGCATTGACTCCTCGCTGGTAGTGAGCCTGATGCAGGCTATTTCCCCCAATAAGGTGAAAACATTTACCATCGGATTCGATGTGGACAAGTATAACGAAGCTCGGTACGCAAAAGAAATCGCGGCACATCTGGGCACAGAGCATACAGAACTCTATGTGACCAGCCAGGATGCTTTTACCATCATGCAGCATATGCCGGACAGCTTTACAGAGCCTTTTGCAGATTCATCCCAGATTCCCACCATGCTGGTGAGCAAAATGACCAGGGAGCATGTAACCGTAGCGTTGAGTGGCGATGCCGGGGATGAATTGTTCTGTGGCTACACCACCTATATGGTGGCAGAGGAGGAAATGCGCAAATTCCGGAAACGCTTCCACAGAATTCCGGCACCTCTTCGCCATGGAGCAGCGAAGATCGGCGGGGCACTTGCGGGACCGTTTACGCCTACCTTGTACAAAATCGGAAACTATCTTTCCATCGATACCCTGGAGCAGGCTCATGCAGATATGGGATTGGAAGATGCCCGCACTGCCTTTCTTGCAGGCAAGGGGATGCGGCTGACAGATTCCAACCACAGCTACCGGGGAGGACTGCTGAAAGAGCCGGTAGAAAATCTGATGCTGATGGATCTGCTGCAGTACCATCCCGATGATATCCTGGTGAAGGTAGACCGGGCAGGCATGTTTTATTCATTAGAGAACCGTGTGCCCATGCTGGACCGGGATGTGGTGGAGTTCGCCTGGAGACTGCCCCTTGCGTATAAGATGCGGGACGGTGTAACCAAGCGGGTTATGAGGGATATTCTGTACCGCTATGTCCCCCGGGAAATGATGGAACGCCCCAAAAAGGGATTCTCCATTCCCATCGAGACCTGGATGAAGGAACCGGCGATGTATGACTGGGCAACGGATATTCTGTCAGAGGGACAGAAAAAGCTGGCAGATATGGTTCATCAGAACTGTGTGGATTCCTTCTGGAAGGATTACGTGGAGAAGGGAATCTGGACGGAAACCATCTGGTACATTTTACTACTGGAGCAGTGGCTCTTAGAGAAGGGAAATATTTGATATGGGCACCCTTTTATTTCGATTGGATGATGTGACCCCTGAGCAGAACTGGGAGAATTTTGAACGGTTACATGATTTGTTCCGCAGGTATTCCATTGCCCCGGTAATCGGAGTAGTGCCACAAAATATGGATAAGAAACTTTGTGTGGACAAACCCAGAGAAAATTATATAGAGTATTTGAAGAAGCTTCATGAGGAGGAAGGCTGGGTGATTGCCCAGCATGGCTACACCCACACCTATGTGAACCGAAACGGTGGGATGCTCAAGGTAAACAGACAGAGTGAGTTTGCAGGGCTGTCCGGGGAAGAACAGAGAAAGAAACTGGGAGATGGACAACAGATTTTGCAAAAGCAGGGCATATGTGCTAAAATGTTTATGGCACCTGCCCATGCCTATGATAAGACGACTTTGAAGGTGTTAAAAGAGCTGGGCTTTGCCTGGGTAACCGATGGCTATACGGATCATGTGTATCAAAGAGATGGGCTTGTATTTATTCCCTGTACGGTATCGAAACCTATTGTGGTACCGAAAGACCGGGTAAACACGGTTTGTTATCATCCCAATATGATGACAGAGGAAGAATTTACAGAACTGGATGGTTTTCTGCAGGAGCATGGGAAAGAATGTATGAGTTTCGACCAATATCTGCAGCAGCTGGCGGATCAGAAGATTCCGGAATGGAATTTACGCCTTGCTTTGGAACAGCAGAAAAACATGGTGCTTCGCAGAATCAAACATTTGGTGGCAAGGAATGCTCTTTGCCAGGCATATTTTCAGCATAGACAGCGTCAAAGAGCAAATTAGTGGTGATATGAAAGATATTTTTAGAAAATTTAACAAAGTTCTGAATAAGAAACAGAAGTCTCGGGTTGTGGTACTGATTTTTATGATTTTAATAGGTGCCGTGCTGGAGACTTTAGGTGTTTCCATGATTTATCCCTTGATAGAGACGGTCATGATGCCGGCGGTTTTTGAGCAAAATGCCATGATTGTCTGGATTTGTAACGTGCTGGGATACACCAGTGCAGAGCAGTTTGTGACATTTATGCTGCTGGCACTTATTTTTATCTTTATCTTTAAGAATTTGTATCTGCTGCTTTTATATTATGTGCAGCACTCCTTTATTACCAACAGCCAGTACCGGATTTCCAGAGATTTGTTAAAGGTTTATCTGAACCGTCCTTATGAGTTTTATCTCAATGCCAGCACCGGAGATATCATGCGTACCGTGTATTCAGATTCCACCGGTATTTTCAATCTGCTGCTGCAGTGCATGCAGTTTGTCACGGAATTCATGGTGGCAATCTTCCTGGGAACGTATCTATTGATTATCGACCCGGTCATGACCATCGTGATGGGAATCTTGCTGGTGGGAATTACGCTCCTGTCCAGTGCTTTCTTGAAACCCAGAATCAGCAGAATCGGGGAAGAATCCCGTCAGCAGCAGAGTAAGATGTACAAGACCATCATGCAGTCCATCAACAGCGTCAAGGATGTGAAGGTCTATGCAAAGGAGGACGCATTTCTGGGAATCTACCGGAAATACGGAAAACGCTACTATAATCTGGCAAGAGACCATGAAGTGTTATCTTCGGTACCGAGACTGGCCATTGAGGCCTTTTCCCTCAGCGGTGTTCTTGCTTACATGGCAGTGATGATGAAGCTGGGACAGAATGTACAGACCATGGTTCCCCAGCTGTCTGCCTTTGCTGTGGCAGCCGTGCGGTTACTCCCCAGTGCCAGCCGTATCAACACCTATCTTGCCAATATTGCATACTACCGTCCGACGCTGGACTATGTATATGCCAACGTAGAGCTGCCCAAGAGCGTGGATGAGCGTGCAGCGGAGGCAAAAGCTGTTACAGAAACAGACAAGCTGAAGTTCCATGACTGTATTAAAGTGGAACAGTTGTACTATAAATATCCCAATACGGACAAGTATATTTTCGAGAATGCCCGGATGCAGGTTCCTTATGGGAAGTCTGTGGGCATCATGGGACCGTCAGGATCAGGGAAAACCACGGTGGTTGACATTATGCTGGGCTTACTGAGGGTCGAGAGCGGAACGATTACCTGCGATGGTGTCAATGTCCTGGAACACTACGGACAGTGGCTTGCCAATATCGGTTATATTTCCCAGACCATCAATATGGTGGACGACACCATTCGGGCCAATATCGCTTTTGGCGTAGATGTAGATGATATCGATGACGCAAGAGTCTGGCAGGTTCTTGAGGAGGCACAGCTTGCAGACTTCGTGAGAAACCTTCCCAATGGCATCAACACCGTGATTGGAGAGCGTGGCGTGCGTATTTCCGGAGGACAGCGGCAGCGCGTAGGCATTGCCAGGGCATTGTATCACGACCCGGAGATCCTTATCCTGGATGAGGCAACCTCTGCACTGGACAACGATACAGAGGCAGCCATCATGGAAGCCATCGAAAACTTCCATGGCAGAAAGACCATGCTGATCATTGCTCATCGGCTAAAGACGATTGAGAATTGCGATATCATTTATAAAGTAGAAAATGGAAAGATAACGGAGAGCAGCCTTTAATGGAAATTAATCTGTTTTTTGAAGGGGTGGATTCCTACCATGGATTTCAATCGAAGATGATCCGGGAAATTCAGGAACAGATACCCTTACACCGTGTAGTGCTTACAGACAAACAGCATGATGGGGAAGATTGTTTTGACGACAAGCTGGTACGATTGATTAACTATGATATCTGTGAGCACAATCGTTATGAGGAGGTCGTTGATTTCAACGACCTGATTCCTTTGTCCAGAGAATTGTTGGAATCCATGAAACCTTATGAATCCACAGCAATCCAGATGCTGATTCGTAACTTTGAACGGGATGTTTATACTTACGATGAGGCAAAACAGCTTTATCTGAAACATCTTAGATTCTGGAATCATATCTTTGTGACGGAAAAGCTGAACATGGTATGTTTTAATAACATTCCCCATCACTGTCACGATTATGTGATTTACTCACTGGCACTGGTCTATCATACAGGCTTGCGTGTCTGCTCCGACACCAGTATTCCTCCGAGACTGGCAACAGGCAGACGGCTGGATTTGTTATGGGAGAAAACCTACCGGCGTTATCTGGAATTAAAGGA
>CAKRNW010000059.1 GCA_934371505.1 uncultured Lachnospiraceae bacterium | reverse complement strand
GATGTCCTTGCTGAAGGAAAGTATGCGGATCTGATCCGTATTGACCTGCATCAGCCCAATATGCAGCCGATCCATAATATCCAGAAGAATCTGGTATACAGCGGAAGTAAACAAAATGTGGCCATGACCATGATTCATGGAAGAATTTTATATGAAAATGGTACTTTCTACACAAAGGATCAACCGGAGGAGATTTATCGTGGAGTAGAAAAGACCCTGGAAAGGATTTTAGAAAAGTAAGATGGAGTATGAACTGCTGCTAGTGCTTTTTGTGGCCTTTATTCTGTTTCTCACCGTGGCAGACCGCATCAATGAAAAAAAGCGTTGGAGATGGCAGGAGGCGCAGCACCGGGACAATTATGGAAAAGCTTCCTCCAAAAAGTATAAGGCGGAGGAATGGAGAACCATTGATTCCTACTATGTACGACATAAAGATCCAAGGGGAATTGATGACATAACCTGGAATGATCTGGGAATGAATGAAGTATTCAAAAAAATGGATTATACAGACAGCAGTGTGGGAGAACAATTTCTATACTACATGCTTCGGACTCCCTGCTACGAAGAAGAGACCTTGAAACAGCGGGAAAAACGGATCTGCGCCATGGAGAAGGAGCAGGTGCGCCTGCCACTGCAGATGCAGTTTTTAAAGGTGGGTCGAAGTGGAAAATATGCGATCTGGGATTATCTGGATCTGTTGGACAATCTGGGAGAGCGAAATGGTGTGTTATCGGTGGCAGTCGACCTTCTTATTTTGGGGATGATTCCCCTGTGTTTTGTAAACGTGGGTATCGGAGTGATGGGAATGATCGCCGGAGTCCTTTTTAACTTCCTGCGGTATTTCAAACAAAAGGGAGAGATCGATCCTTATATTGCCAGCTTTTCTTATTTATTACGGTTGATTGAGGGTGCAGAGCAGGTGGCAGGGCTGCTTAAAAATCAAGAGGAAGAAATTCTTCGGGAGGATGCCCGGCTTATTATGGAACAGGTAAAGGCGTTTAAGAAATACCGGAGAAATTCCCATTTGATTTTGTCCCCCACCAGAATGGGTGGAAGCAGCGATCCGGTGGAACTGGTACTGGACTATATCCGTATGATGTTTCATCTGGATATTTTAAAATTCAATCAGATGCTGCGTCAGGTGCGTGGACATCTGCCCCAGATAGAGATTATGATGACCGCGGCGGGACAGCTGGATGCGTCCATCTCGATTCAGTGCTATCGGGAATACCTAAGACAGAAGGAACAGGTATATTGCATTCCGGTGTTTACTGGGGATAGGGAAATCCATCTTCAAAAAAGCGTACATCCCCTGTTGGAACAGCCGGTTTCCAACTCTGTGGAAACCGGAAGAAATGTTCTGATCACCGGCTCCAATGCTTCCGGGAAATCCACATTTTTAAAAACCGTTGCCATTGCCGCACTGATGGCACAGTCTGTCCACATGGTTTTGGCAGAGGTTTATCAGGCAAGCTTTTTCCGCATTTACTCCTCCATGGCACTACAGGATGACCTGCTTTCCGGAGAAAGCTATTATATGGCAGAAATCAAGGCATTAAAGAGGATTCTTGACGGAGCACAGGCAGAGAAAACACCGGTGCTTTGTTTTGTGGATGAGGTACTTCGGGGAACCAATACCGTGGAACGTATCGCAGCTTCTGTGGAAATTCTTCATTATCTGGCCGGACAGAATCTTCTTTGCTTTACAGCTACCCATGATATTGAATTGACGAAACTGTTATGTGGAGAGTACGAAAATTATCATTTCTCCGAAGAATTTGATGGAACGCAGATTCATTTCACCTATGCGATTCAAAAAGGAGAGGCCACCAGCCGGAATGCCATTAAGCTGTTAGACATGATGGGATTTGAAAAGGAAATTACGGTAAGAGCGGAGAAACGGGCAGAGCAATTTCTGCAGACAGGAAAGTGGTAATGGCAAAACAGAAGTTTTATGCGGTAAAAAAAGGGAAAAAGCCGGGAATCTATGAAACCTGGGAGGCATGTAAGGCATCGGTGGATGGATTCAGTGGGGCTCAATATAAAAGCTTTGCTTCCCGGAAGGAAGCAGAGGCTTATCTGAAAGAGGAAGGTCAGTCTCCCCAAAAGGAGTGTAACCATCTGATTGCTTATGTGGATGGCAGTTTTGACGGGAATCTGGGACGTTATGCATATGGCTGTGTGCTTCTGGTGCCTGGGGGCGGGATCATTCGTAAAAACGGAGGAGGAAGCAGCCCGGAGTGTGTGGCACTGCGTAACGTGGCAGGGGAAATGTTAGGCGCCATGTATGCAGTGAAGTGGGCACAGAAAGCAGGGTATGGAAAGTTAGAAATCTGCTATGATTATATGGGAATCGAGATGTGGGCCACCGGCGGATGGAAAGCGAAGAACGAGCTGACGCAAAAATATGCGGCATTCATGAAAGAGAGCGGAAAAACCTGCGAGATAACCTTTCGGAAAATTGCAGCCCACACAGGAGATACTTATAACGAGGAGGCAGATCAGCTGGCAAAAGCAGCATTATTACCGGATAAAGATGAGGAATAACGAAAATGGCAAACTATACCATTCTTTTTTGGGATCTGGACGACACCCTTCTGGATTTTAAAAAATGTGAGAGAAATGCGTTGTTAAAAAGTTTTGCAAAATACGGACGCAGTGTGGGGGATGATGTGGTTTCCCTCTATTCCAAAATAAACGAAGGCTACTGGAAACGTTTGGAACTGGGGGAAGTGACACGGCAGGAATTGCTGGTAGGAAGATTCCGGACATTGTTTGAAACCCTTATGATTCAGGATCTGGATCCGGTACAGTTCAGACTTACTTATAATAAAGAACTTTCGGCATCAGCTTTTTTGTTTGAGGATGCATGGGAAGTCGTAGCAGCATGTAAAGATCTGGGACTGCGGCAGTACGTGGTCACCAACGGCGTGACGGACACTCAGAAGAGCCGGATACATCTGTCAAAGCTGGAAAAGCTCATGGACGGTCTGTTTATTTCAGAAGAGATCGGTGCGGAGAAACCTTCAGCGGTCTTTTTTCATAAAGTTTTTGAAACGCTGGGAGAAGTGGATCCCAGGCAGGTGCTGCTGATCGGAGATTCCCTATCCAGCGATATGAAGGGAGGCCAAAATGCCGGAATTGCCACCTGCTGGTATAATCCGAAGAAAAAACCAGAGGATAGGGAAATTCCGGTGACTTATGAAATCAGAAGCCTGCCGGATGTATTGGCACTGGTAGCTCATTCCTAGGAGGAAAATCCCATGTCCAAATCATATAATCAGAAAAGTAAAATCCTGTATCTGATCAAAATTCTCTGGGAGCAGACGGATGCGGAACATCCTTTAAACGCAGCGGAATTGATTGAGAAACTGTCGGAATATGAAATCAGTGCAGAGCGCAAGAGTATTTATGATGATATGCAGCGGCTGAAAGAATTCGGAATCGGAGTGGTTCAGAAAAAGGGAAGAGGAAACAGTGGCTATTACCTGGCAAACAGAACCTTTACCCTGCCGGAATTAAAAGTTCTGGTGGATGTGGTGCAGTCGTCCCGGTTTATCACGAAATCAAAATCCGAGGAACTGATCCACAAGCTGGAAACTTTTGCCAACAGATACGATGGCAGACAGCTGCAGCGCCAGGTCTATGTGGCCAGCCGGGTGAAGGCAAGCAACGAAGAAATTTATGACAGTGTGGATCAGATCCATCAGGCACTAAACGAAGGAAGCCAGATCTGTTTTACCTATCTGGACTGGAATCTGCAAAAAAAACTGGAGCCCAGGAGAAACGGTCATGAATATGTGGTCAGTCCCTGGTCCCTGGCATGGAATGCAGAAAATTATTATCTGATTGCCTACGATGAAGAGGAGTGCAAGATCAAGCATTACCGCGTGGACAAGATGGGAACGATCCGGTTGAATCACGAGAAGAGAAGGGGACAGGAGGCATTTGCTGATTTCGATGTGGCACAGTATTGTAATCGAACCTTTAATATGTATGGCGGAAGAGAAGAAATGCTGACTCTGCAATTTGAAAATCATCTTCTCGGAGTAATGGTAGACCGCTTTGGAAAAGAAGTCAGTATCCGAAAGAGAGACGAGCAGCATTTTTCCGTCCGGGTGCCGGTAGCGGTGAGCGGACAATTTTTTGGATGGCTTGCAGGCATCGGAAAACAGGTGCAGATCCTTTCCCCGGAAAGTGTGCGTCTCGAATACAGGAAATATTTGCAGGATCTTATAGAGTAAGAGCTATTGACATTGACCCCTCAATTTGCTATGCTGGATAATACCACTAGATATTGTATATATCTGGCGGCACATTTCAACATATAGCATATTAGGAGGGGTTATCTCATGGGAGAAGCAGCAGACTTAAAACAGCGTGAAACAGTGGATTATTCATTGAAATATCATCCGAAAAAGGATGTAAAGGTCATTAAAAAGGATGGAAGCCTGGAAGCATTTAATGTGCAGAAGGTGATCAATGCCGTGGGGAAAAGTGCCTATCGTGCATTGACCAAATTTACCGATGAGGAGAAGCGCCGCATCTGTCAGATCGTTGTAGATAAAGTGGACGAGCTGGGAGATGAACAGATTCCAATCCCTGTGATGCACAATATCGTGGAGTCTGCACTGGAGGCCACCAGACCCCTTGTTGCCAAAAGTTACCGGGATTACCGGAACTATAAACAGGATTTTGTCCGCATGATGGATGATGTATACAAAAAGAGCCAGTCCATCATGTACATCGGTGACAAGGAAAATGCCAACACGGATTCAGCACTGGTGTCCACCAAGAGAAGCCTGATTTTTAATCAATTTAATAAGGAACTGTATCAGAAATTCTTCATGACTACGGAAGAAATCCAGGCATGCCGTGATGGCTATATATATGTCCATGATATGTCAGCCCGCCGGGATACCATGAACTGCTGTTTATTTGATGTAAAGAGTGTGCTTACCGGCGGTTTTGAGATGGGAAATATCTGGTACAATGAGCCAAAGACTCTGGATGTCGCTTTCGATGTCATCGGTGATATTGTGCTGAGTGCAGCCAGTCAGCAGTACGGTGGTTTTACAGTACCGGAAGTAGATAAGATTCTGGAGCCCTACGCAGAAAAGTCCTATGCGAAGGATATAGAGAAATATAGGAAGCTGGGAGTTCCACAGGATAAAGCGGAAGAACAGGCCGTCAAGGATGTGGAAAAGGAGTTTGAACAGGGATTCCAGGGTTGGGAATACAAGTTCAATACCGTAGCCAGCAGCCGTGGTGATTATCCCTTTATCACGGTGACAGCAGGACTTGGCACCGGAAGGTTTGCCAAGATGGCATCCATTAAATTGTTGAATGTGAGACGGGAGGGACAGGGAAAAAGTGATCACAAAAAACCGGTTCTTTTCCCGAAGATCGTCTTCTTATATGATGAGAATCTCCATGGAGAGGGATGCCCTCTTGAGGATGTATTCGAGGCAGGAATTGCGTGCTCGGCCAAGACCATGTACCCGGATTGGCTCAGTCTTACAGGGAAGGGTTATATTGCCAGTATGTACAAGCAGTATGGCAAGGTGATTTCTCCCATGGGATGCCGGGCATTTCTGTCTCCCTGGTATGAGAGAGGCGGCATGCATCCTGCAGATGAGAAGGATGTACCAGTATTTGTGGGACGTTTTAACATTGGCGCCGTGTCTTTACACTTACCCATGATTCTTGCAAAAGCAAGAAAAGAGAGTAAGGATTTTTATGAAGTTCTGGATTACTATTTGAATCTGATCCGCCAGCTGCACATTCGTACCTATGCGTACCTGGGTGAGATGCGGGCATCTACGAACCCTCTGGCTTATTGTGAGGGTGGGTTCCTGGGTGGACATCTGCAGCTGCATGACAAGATTAAGCCGATCCTAAAGACAGCCACAGCCAGCTTTGGTATTACTGCCTTTAATGAATTGCAGGAATTATACAATGGAAAGTCCCTGGTGGAAGACGGGCAGTTTGCCATGGAGGTACTGGAGCATATCAATCAGAAAGTAGCGGAATTTAAGGAGGAAGATGGTAATCTTTATGCCATTTACGGAACTCCTGCAGAGAATCTCTGCGGACTTCAGGTAAAACAGTTCCGTGCGAAATATGGCATTGTGGAGGGCGTATCAGACAGGGAGTATGTATCCAACAGCTTCCATTGTCATGTGACAGAAGATATCACTCCCATTGAGAAACAGGATAAGGAATACCGTTTCTGGGAGCTGTGTAATGGAGGTAAGATCCAGTATGTGAAATATCCCATCGGTTATAATACGGAGGCCATCAAAACACTGGTGCATCGTGCTATGGACATGGGATTTTACGAGGGTGTCAATTTATCTTTGGCCTACTGTGATGATTGTGGACACCAGGAGCTGGAGATGGATGTATGCCCGAAATGCGGCAGCAGAAATCTTACCAAGATCGACCGTATGAATGGTTATCTGGCATATTCCAGAGTACATGGAGATACCAGGCTTTCCGATGCCAAGATGGCAGAGATTGCGGAGCGGAAATCCATGTAGGCATTACAACTCAAATCAGCAAACGGGGGATAGAGTATTGCGATATCATAATATAACGAAGGAAGACATGCTAAACGGTGACGGTCTGCGGGTTGTGTTGTGGGTATCCGGTTGTGACCACTGCTGCAAGGAGTGCCAGAACCCGATCACCTGGGATCCGGAAGGCGGGCTTTTATTTGACGAGGCTGCAAAACAGGAAATTTTTGAACAATTGGATAAAAGCTATATCAGCGGTATCACATTCAGTGGAGGAGATCCGCTGCATCCTGCCAATATCGCAGGTGTGAGGGAACTGGCCAGAGAGATCCGTGAGAGATATCCGAAGAAAACGATCTGGTTATATACAGGTTCCCTGTGGGAGGAAATCAGGAACGATCCGTTAATGCACCTGTTGGATGTGGTGGTAGACGGTGAGTTTGTAGTAGAAGAAAAGGATAATACCCTGCGTTGGAAAGGCAGTAGAAACCAGCGTGTGATTGATGTCAAACGGACATTGCAGAATCCCTCCGGACAGGTATGGCTGCATTGCCCGGAATATGACCGGGAGATCAAGCGCAAAGAGGAAGTGATGCCCTGCGGCTGTGGGGAATAAAAGGAGAATCTTGAATTATGACTGAGACGATCAAAATCAAATATCATACGGATAAAATTGATAAACTGACTTATGTGGACGGAAAGAGTGACTGGATTGATCTGCGTGCCGCAGAGGATGTGGAGTTAAAAAAGGGTGACTTCAGGCTGATCAACCTCGGAATTTCCCTGAAGCTGCCGGAAGGTTATGAGGCCATCATTGCACCTCGCAGTTCCACCTTTAAGAATTTTGGAATCATTCAGACCAACAGCATCGGTGTCATCGATGAAACCTACTGCGGTAATGATGATGTCTACCGCTATCCGGTATATGCAGTGCGGGATACCCGGATTCATGTGAATGACAGAATCTGCCAGTTCCGTATTCAGAAACATCAGCCAAGAATTGTGTTTGACGAAGTAGAAAGTCTTGACGGACCTGCCAGAGGCGGATTTGGCAGTACAGGTATTCAGTAGAATAGTCAGAGAGTGAGGGGATGGATGAGAATCTGTCCCTTTTGTTGTATAAGAAAGGAATACCCTGCAAAACGAAACGTTAGTGGTTTTTCAAATCCGGATCAGGCGGCGGATAGGAACCGGGCAGCCGCCGCCTGATCAGCCGTTTCCATAGCATATTTCCATCAAAGGGAATCAGGGGATAGAGATAGCTCCGCCCGGTGATGGTCTTGTTAAACAGCAGACAGCAGAAGGTAAAGATGATTCCCCCGATATAGCCCCATACGCCCAAAAAAGAGGTGGTGATCAAGGTAATGATACGCATGAATTTCATGGCATAGCCCAGTTCATAGCTGTTCTGGGTGTAGTTGGCGATGGCCACAAAAGCCATGTAGAGCATGACCTCCGCATTGAACCAGCCGCTGTTGACGGAAAATTCCCCCAGCACCAGTGCCGCCATGACGGAAAGCGGTGTACTGAGCATATTAGGGGTGTTGATGGCGGCCAGCTTCAGACCGTCAATGGCCAGTTCCAGTAAAAGAAACTGGGCAAGGAGTGGAATGTTCACGGTATCCTGTACCAGGATAAAGGAAAAACCGGAG
The DNA here is from genome assembly GCA_934371505.1 of uncultured Lachnospiraceae bacterium. Taxonomy (GTDB): domain Bacteria; phylum Bacillota; class Clostridia; order Lachnospirales; family Lachnospiraceae; genus UMGS2037. The sequence continues at coordinate 5,596 of CAKRNW010000059.1, read as the reverse complement.
GGAAGCCATTGAGGATACATGGTAAATAATAAAAAAGTCGGGGTCAGAAGGTAGGTCATCAGAGCAATGAGAAAGCGGGCGATCCGCAGATAGCTGCCTGTGACCGGGGGAAAATAGTAATCGTCCGCTTCCTCCAGCATGTCAAAAATACTGGTGGGGAGGATCATGGCGGAGGGGGAGTTGTCCACAAGAATGACAATATCTCCTTCCAGGATCTGCGCGGAAGCCGTGTCGGGGCGCTCTGTAAACTTAAATTTGGGAAAAGGGTTATACCATCGCCTGTGATAGATGCATTCCGCCAGACTTTCCTGATTTAAGGTAAGAGCATCCACTTGGATATTATGGATTCGCTTCCGGATTTCTTCCAGAAAGTCATGATCCACGCGGGAGTCCATATAGCATAGAACGATATCGGTCTCAGAACTTTTACCTGCATTGAGAATTTCCAGATGGAGATCGGTACTGCGGATACGGCGCCGGATGAGAGCGGTGTTTTGGACAACGGTTTCCACGAAACCATCCTTGGAACCACGCAGAACCTTGTCTTTATCCGGTTCATCCACACCGCGTGCGGGGTAATCTCTGGCATCAATGATAATCCCTTCAGTGTAGCCGTCAATCAGCAGGAGAACCAGGCCGGACAAAACATTGTGGGTGAGAAAATCCCAGTCATCGGAGAGCGAAACCTCTACATGGGGAACCAGGGTACGGATCATGCGTTCAGCATCCCGGGGCATTTCCGTTGCCTTTACTCCCAGAAAATACTGGAGCATTTTCTGCATGATATCTTCTCCGCAGAAACCGTTAATAAAATAGAGAACGGCATCCCGCCCACCGACTTGAAGGGGACGGCTGATGAGATCAAAACTTTGATCAACTTGAAGTCTTTTATCGAAATAAGTTTGATTTTCTTTCACAGAAGCAGTTATTTTCATTATAATGATCCTTTCGGGAAAGCAGATAGATAAAGATTTATAATGAAAGTATGTCCTGGAAAAGAATGTTTATGCCTCTTTATAATCCCATAATGGCATCCACCGGCAGGGAGAGAACGATTCCCTGAGCGGGAGTGTTGATGCCATGCTGATTGCTGATGGCTGTCATAATTTCGGTTTTCTTTTCCTTTGGCACGACGATGGCAACGATTTCCTGCTCATCCTGAAGGGAAATGCCGAAATGGGTAGCAACCTCAGCCGGACTGCAGCGCAGTCCCTTTAAAATGGTGCCACCAGTGGCACCTGCGGCTCTTGCAGTACGCATGATATCATCGCTGTAGCCCTGTTTGGCAGTTACCAGAATCATTGCATGTGTAATCGTTTCACTCATCTTTTTCACCTCATGTTCAAATCCTAATTCACTCTGTTCCGGATCGGTGGTACTTAACAATTTATAGAGCCACCCCTGCACACCGCTTAAGGGGATGCTGATGGCGATACCTGTTCCCTTTTTGTGGAGCTGTAGTGCCTGGTTCATCTCTGCAAGAAGCATCCTGGTACGATGCTTTGGTACAAAGCAGATCATAATGGCTTTGTTGGTGTCTCCCAGGCCACAGAGGTTTAAAAAATCGGAATTTGCGGTGCCAATACCGTGCATCTGATAGTAGAGGGGGACATTGGAGTCTGCGAGAAACTCAGCCAGGCAGCTGCGGATGTTGGCATCTACGATAATGACCAGACAACGGAATGTGGGGTTATGTGGGGTATTGTGTTTTATAAAATCCATGCCTATTCCTCCTCCATATCAATGATAATGTTGTCGTCAATATTGGCAATGGCAGGTGTCGCATAAGCTTTCTTCTGGCTTATCTGATACCATGCCCCCATAATCTGAATAGCAATCAGAGGAGCCATGGCAACCATGGCAACCACACCAAAGGCATCGGTAACCACATTTCCACCGACGGCGGTGCAGGCTCCCATGGCGAGAGGCAGCAGGAAGGTGGATGTCATGGGACCACTGGCAACTCCACCGGAGTCAAATGCAATACCTACAAATACTTTCGGAACAAACCTGGTTAATACCAGCGCGATGATATAACCGGGAATCAGCAAAAAGTAAATATTCAGCCCGGTGAGAACACGCACCATGGCGAGTGCCACGGAGGAAGCCACACCAATGGAGAGACAGGCATTCATGGCGCTGCGGGAAATGGAGCCGTTGGTGACATCTTCCACCTGTTTGTTTAACACCTGCACTGCAGGCTCCGCCTTTACAATATAATAACCGATCAGGGCACCGATGGGAACCAGTACCCATTTCCAGGAACGGGATGCCAGATTGCTGCCAAGCAGGCTTCCCACGGGGGCAAAGCCTACGTTGACGCCGGTGAGAAACAGCACCAGACCGATGATGGTGTATAAAAAGCCCATGAACATTTTGATCATCTGGTTTTTGTGGTATCGCCGGGTGGTAAGCTGAAACAGCAGAAAGACCACCAGTACCGGTAAGATAGAAGAGAAGACTTCTTTGGCATAATCGGGGAGCATATGTACAAACTGGCGCATCACATCCTGCATGGTCACCACATCGGGAATGTCAGTAGCGTTGTAAGATGCACTGGTGGGGTGATAAAAGATACCCAATAAAAGCACCATGGCAATGGGACCGATACTGCAGAGAGATACCAGACCGAAACTGTCGCTGGAGCCATTTTTATCACTTCTGGTGGAAGAAAGACCTACACCGATTGCCATAATAAAGGGAACGGTCATGGGACCTGTGGTCACACCGCCGGAGTCAAATGCCACCGAGATAAAAGCGGAAGGAGCCACGAAAGACAGTAGAAATATGGCAATATACAGAATAAAAAGTAAAAGAGAAAGTTGTAATTTAAAGAGAATACGAAGAACAGCAACGACCAGGAAGGCACCAACACCCAGGGCGACAGTCCAGATCAGGGTTTCATTTGGAATAGAGGGAACCTGATTGGCGAGAACCTGTAAATCCGGTTCTGCGATGGTGATGATTACTCCCATCACAAAGCAGACGAGAACCAGAATGGAAAGCCGTCTGGTTTTCATGATCTGGGAGCCCACACCCTCACCTAAGGGAGTCATGGACATCTCTGCACCCAGTTGGAAGAAAGCCATGCCGATAATCAGCATGAAGGCACCTGCCAGAAACATGGCAATGGTACCCGTTTCCATGGGCACGATGAAAATACTGAGCAACAGTACAATGACAGTAATGGGAACCACTGCATTGATGGATTCGTCAATTTTTTCTTTGAGTTTTTTATTCAGTAACAGGTTTTTATTCAATCTGACCTCGCTCTTTCTGTAATCGGTTAACGGGTTACTATCATAAACTATTCAAATTTATTTTAGTTTATCGGGTCTGAAAATAAAAGTCAATTCTTTACACCATGATGTTTTTGTAAAAATAATAAAATTTTCATAGCATACTAAGTGTACCACTTGACATAATACACTTAGCATGCTATTTTAAATTCACCAAATGATAGAAGGAGGTACGCTTGTGTGATCGTCATTGATTATAAGGATAATCGCCCTTTATATGAGCAGATTGTAGAACGATTTCAGGTGCTGATCGAACGGGGAGTTCTGAAGCCACAGGAACAGATGCCCTCTGTGAGAAGCCTGGCGATGGATTTGTCCATCAACCCCAATACCATTCAGAAAGCCTATGCGGAATTGGAACGGCGTGGATATATTTATACGGTGAAAGGCCGGGGAAATTTTGTTTCTTACGATGAAGAATTGAAGGAAAAACGTCGAAGCCAGCAGCTGGAGGAGTTTCGGACGAAGGCAGTGCAGGCGATGGAAGCGGGGGTGACGAAAGCAGAATTATTGCAAATCGTCAACGAAATTTTTGAGAAAGAGGGTGGAGTATCATGATCGAACTGACACATGTGAATAAACATTTTGACGATATTGTGGCAGTGAACGATGTCAGCGTAAAAATAAAAGAGGGTTGTGTCTTTGGACTGATTGGAACCAACGGCGCCGGAAAAAGTACCATTATGAGGATGATCACAGGAGTGTTAAAGCCGGATGGCGGTGAGATTCTTATTGATGGAAAGGAAGTCTATGACAGCGTGGAATCCAAAAAGCTGTTCTTCTTTATTCCTGATGAACCGTATTTTTTCAGTAATGCGACCTTACAGGATATGGAGCATTACTACAGCAGTATTTATGAGAATTTTAATAAGGAAAAGTTTTATCAGTATTTAGAGCACTTTGAATTGGACAAAAAACGGAAGATTAACACCTTTTCCAAGGGAATGAAAAAACAGGCAGCACTGCTTCTGGGCATCTGCTCCGGCACCAGATATCTCTTTTGTGATGAAACCTTTGACGGACTTGACCCGGTGATGCGTCAGGGTGTGAAATCTATTTTCGCCAGCGAGATGGAGGAGCGGGGGCTGACTCCTATTATTGCCTCTCACAATTTACGGGAATTAGAGGATATTTGCGATCATGTGGGACTGTTACATAAGGGCGGCGTACTGCTTTCCAAAGATTTGGAAGATATGAAGTGCAATATCCAGAAGGTGCAGTGTGTATTTTCTAATAAGGAAGCGGAACAGGAGATTATGCAGAAACTGGATGTGATGAAGGTAGACCACAGAGGTGCTCTTGTCACGATCACAGCCCGTGGCTCCAGGGAGGATGTTACCAATCTGCTGGCATCGGTGGACACAATTTTCTGCGAGATTCTGCCTTTATCCTTAGAGGAAATCTTTATCAGTGAGACGGAGGTAATCGGTTATGACATCAAGAAACTCATTCTTAATTAGCATGAGAGAGAATATGAAACGCAGGATGTGGTATCCATTACTTCTGCTTCTTATTCAGGTTTTCCAGTATCCGGTGGCGGTTGCCATGGTGCTGTCCAACAACAGAATCAATGACATGCGGATGTCCTCCGGAACAGTGAGTGAAACCAGAATCTTTACCTGTTTAAACGGCCTGTTGGGTGTTTCCTCCCTGCCGGTGGTACTGGCAGTCATCTTTGGTGTGCTGGCGGCACTCCAGGGCTTTTCCTATCTGAATAACCGGAAAAAAGTAGATTTGTATCACAGCGTTCCGGTGAGCAAAAGCCGGAGATTCTGGGTGATTGTCACAAACAGTTTTCTCATGTATGCCGTGATTCACCTGCTCTGTGTTCTTTTGGCACTGGGAATTGCAGCCTTGTTTCATTGCATGAGCGGTACTTTTTTTGCCTGGGCAATGTTGGATGTGGCATTTAATCTGGTGGGATTTCTTGCTGGTTTTGCAGTGACTTTGGTGGCGGCGATGCTCACCGGAAATACGGTGGTAACCCTTTTGGGAACCGCAGTGCTGGCGGGATATGAACTGCTGATGCGGCTTTTGGTGCAGGAGCATCTTTCCAGCTTTTTTAACCATTATTCCTATCTGTCGGATGATTCCCTGTCCTTAGAAAAGCTGTGGACATCACCTATCGCCATCTGGGTGTGGTTTGTATCCAAAGTAAGCTGGGCAGACGGAAGAGCGGTGCTGGATGAGGGCATGTACAAGACCATTGCAGGGAATGCCAGCTGGTCAGCCCTTCCCAAAACCCTGGTTCTGATTGTGATTTTCATGGCAGTCGGCTATGTGCTGTACCGGAAACG
>CAKRNW010000058.1 GCA_934371505.1 uncultured Lachnospiraceae bacterium | reverse complement strand
TAATCTTTACATCGATAATTTTATCGCCACTGCAGTGATTGACTGCATTGCTGAAATAATTGGTAAAGACTTCTTCTGTCTTGAACTCATCTGCCCACACATAAATCGGCTCATGATGCTGCATCTGCACCGTGATACCATTCTGCTTTGCCAGAAGGTCAGCGGACTGTAAATAAGTCCGGATGAGACTGACGATGTCAAATCGTTCCATGGTCACCACATCGTTGCCAAATTCCAATTCATTTAAGGTCATCAGCTTTTTCACCATGTTGTTCATTTTTCCTGCTTCGTCCATAATCACATCGCAGTAAAAGCTGGTGCTCTCCGGATCGTCTGTAATTCCTTCTTTTAACCCCTCCGCATAGCCCTGGATCAGCGCAATGGGTGTTTTTAATTCATGGGAAACATTGGCAAGAAATTCTTTACGCATCTCATCGATCTGATTTTTCTTCTCAATGTCCTTCTGCAATTCGTTGTTGGCGGTTTTTAATTCAGAAATGGTTTTCTCCAATGTTTCGGAAAGCTGGTTAATATTTTCCCCAAGCAGTGCCACCTCCGTATGACTCTTTCCTTCATATTTTACATCAAACTGCAGATTACACATCTGCCGGGAAATGTGGGTCAGCTCCATAATGGGTTTCGTGATTTTTCTGGAAACAAAATACACCACTATCACACTGAGGGCCGCAGCAAATAATCCTGTATAGATCAGAAAACGGTCTGCAATCTGCACACTGTCCTTAATTCCTTCCACAGCACTCCGCATCAGAAAAACATTTCCGTTATCCAGCACTCCCCACATTTCAATATAGTCTGTATGGGTACGTTTATCTTCCTGCCTCTCAATGGAATACTGATCATTTTTCTCCAGAATCGTTCCTTCCTGTTCCCTGCCAAACATATTATCCCAGAGCAATCGTCCCAGAATTTCAGGATCATTATCCGATGCCTTTACCGGAACAGAATTTTCATCCAGCACCACCACATTTACATTATATTTTCCACAAATTCTCTGAAACTCAATATCAAATTCATCGGTGTCAAAGGTTCCGGCATCTGCGGCTTCATTGATCGTCTGGTATATTTCAATGAGCGCATCTTCCTTATTGGTAATGTAATAATGTTCCAACAATGTACTGTTAATAAGAAAGCACAATAAAATTGTTCCAATAATCAGTCCGACAAAAATAAAGGTTAATTGTTTTCGTATGGAGTATTTCATAATCTGACAACCTCTGCTGTTACCTCTTATTTTTTAACTGCTCCATCTGCTTTTGTAATTCCAGTAAGTGTTGCTGCGTTGCCTCCAGTTCTTCCTCCAGTTCAGAGAATTCCCTATCTTCTTCGTTTGTTTTCTCATCCAGATACTTTCCGATATCGTCTACGACAAAATTCCGTATCTGGGACTCCAACATGTTAGAATCCATTTTGCCTGTCACATTCCCGGATACTTTAGGAAGTGGCGTGGACTTCCGCATTACCCGTGTCGTTAACTCTTCGTCATCTTCTTCCTCATCTTCATCTTCATCGCCATCTTCTTCCTCATCCTCTTCCTCAGCCGTATCTCTTCGAATGGATCGAAACATTACCAAAGCGCTGATTGCCAGAATAAGAATGATAACAACAGGAATCCCCAACGGTAAAATAGAGGGTAGATCCAGAGAAGAAAACCACTGCTTCATGGTATCCGTATCTCCATCAGCCTCCGTTTCCGTACTTTCTGTCATTGTATTTTCCCCCATGTCATCAGAACCGGCAGACTTGGAATCTACCAGATAATCTCCGTACACATACCCTTCCTTTTTTTCAAAGGAAATGCGATACCAGCCATTGGAACAAATTCCTGTCACTTCTACCTGATCTCCGTTATTCACAGAGCCAAGACGATCATAGGTTTTTCCCGGACCGCTTCGCACCAAAAGGGTACTTGAGCAGGAAACCGTCATGGTCACTGAAGTATCCTCTATTGAAGTTTCATCGTATTCCGTATATAGAACAGGTGCCGCCTGCACCTGGCAAGCAGGGGTATGCACCGCACACAAAATTCCAATTGCACACACCCAGACAAATATTTGCTGTAATTTTTTCATATAGTAATAACCATACCTTTCCGTGTCTAATCCTTTGGGATATCGGCACAAATTACTCTCCTCATTATATCATTTCCGCCACACATGTGCAAAAAAAACTTCCGGAGTTTCCATTTATTGTATTCCTTTCATTTCCGTGTTAAGATAATGGCAATAAGCATAGGAGAAATCTATGGAAGAACATAACTTAATTGTAGAAGGATATGCATTTGCCAACGAGGAGGATGCACGCCTTGCCCGAGAAGAATTAAAAAAAGTTCACTTTTTTGACACAAAAATGGATTACAGTAATACTGAAAATGTACTAATGCTTTTTCAAAAGATATTGGAAGAGCGGGTTTTCCGCACGCAGATCGGCATGGATTATTTGCACAGACTGCAAAGCCTTCTTAGGGAGAGCGGTGTAGAAACGGAACGGATTCCGGCTATCCCCATCAATGCTGTATACCGTCCCCAAATGAATAAACAACAGCGGCCTCAGACGCCCCGGCGTGTGGAAATGCACGAAAAGCAACGGGAACATATGCTTCTGCGTTCTTCCCTGATCGTAAACGCTGCGATGGTAATTCTGGTGATTATTTTGTTTACCATTACCTTGAAAAGTGCTAATCCCAATATCTTAAATTACGAAAAGGCATTGGTAAATAAATATGCAGCCTGGGAACAGAATCTCTCAGAACGGGAAAATAAGGTGCGGGAGGCAGAACGCCAGTATCACATTCTGGAGGATGACTCCCCGTAAGAAAGAGGAATCGCTATGGAAAAAATCAAAATTTTGGTAGTAGATGATGAGAGCCGTATGCGAAAGCTGGTGCGGGACTTTCTCACCAAAAGCGGCTATGAAGTGTTAGAAGCCGGGGATGGCAGTGAGGCACTGGATATTTTTTTTGATGAACACAACAGTGACATTGCCCTGTTAATTCTGGATGTGATGATGCCGAAAATGGACGGATGGCAGGTATGCAAAGAGATCCGCCAATATTCCAAAGTGCCTATCATTATGCTGACAGCCCGTTCCGATGAGCGGGATGAATTACAAGGCTTTGAATTGGGCGTAGATGAATATATCTCCAAACCATTCAGTCCCAAAATACTGGTGGCAAGGGTGGAAGCGATCTTGCGCCGCACCAACCAGCTTGGTGACGATGGAAAACTGGAGGCTGGCGGCATCGTCATCGACAAAGCAGCCCATCAGGTCACTATTGACGGTCAAAACATTGATTTAAGCTACAAAGAATTTGAACTGCTCTCCTATTTTATGGAAAACCAGGGCATCGCCCTTTCCAGGGAAAAAATCCTGAACAATGTGTGGAACTATGACTATTTCGGTGACGCCCGCACCATTGATACCCATGTGAAGAAACTTCGCAGCAAAATGGGGGCTAAAGGTGACTTAATCAAAACCATCTGGGGCATGGGTTATAAATTTGAAGTGTAAGATTAGGAACGTGCGCCCCAGGGCGCACCTACAAAAGAGGTGTGCTTTTCCGGCACACCTCTTTTTTCTTCCTTATAATTCTTTCTGAATCTGTAATTCATAAAGTCTCTTGTAAATTCCATCCTGGGCAAGCAGCTCCTGGTGGGTTCCTCTCTCCCTGATTTTCCCTTTATGCATGACCATGATGCAGTCCGCATGCTGGATAGTAGAAAGTCTGTGAGCAACCATGATGGTGGTTCGTCTCTTCATGAGTTTTTCCAGTGCCTCCTGAATCAACAGTTCCGTCTCTGTGTCAATGTTGGCGGTCGCCTCGTCCATAACCAGAATCTTCGGGTCATGAGCCAGCGTCCGGGCAAAGGATAATAACTGCCGCTCTCCCGCTGAAAAAGTAACACCACGCTCCGTCACCGGTTCTTTATAACCATAGGGCAGTCTCTCAATAAAGTGGGAGGCATTCACATACTCTGCCGCTGCTTTCACCTGCTCCATGGTGATGTCCTTATCGTGGAGACGAATATTGCTTTCAATGGTTCCCTCAAAAATAAACACATCCTGCTGCATCTGCCCGATAGCACTGCGGAGCTGCTTTTTGCTCAGTTCCCGGATATCCACGCCGTCAATATAAATATGTCCCTTCTGGATGTCGTAGTATCTGCCGATGAGATTTAATATGGAAGATTTCCCTGCACCGGTGGCTCCTACAAACGCCACTTTCTCTCCCGGTTCAATCACAAATGACACATCCCGGAGCACATAGTTTTCCCCATCGTAAGCAAACCACACATGGTCAAATTCAATCCTGCCCTTGACCTCCGGCAGTACCACCGGGTTCTCCTTTTCCTGAACCAGCGGCTCCTCTGCCAGAATGTTAAAAATTTTCTCTGCAGAGGCGATGGAACTTTGCAGAATGGAAAACTGCTCCGACAGCTCCCGGATAGGGTCAAAAAAGGTCTGGATATACTGGGCAAAAATGTAGAGGGTTCCAATGGAAATCACACCGCCCAACACCTCTTTACTGCCCACTGCCAGCACAATCATCAGGGACAAAATTCCCAGGATATAGGACAAAGGCCAGAAAATTGCCATAACCATTACTTCCCGATAATTTGCCTGGTACAGGCGGTAGTCCTTCTCGTCAAACTCCTCGAACTTCCGCTTTTCCCTTCCGAAAATCTGAATAATCCGCATCCCGGAAAGATTTTCTGACAGGAAGGTGTTAATATCTGTCAGCCGGGCACGCACCATGCGGTAGGTTTCTCTGGAAACCCGGCGCATCACCATGGTCAGTGCCAGCACCAGGGGAAGCAGCAGGAAGGACAACAATGCAAGCTGCCAGTCCATGATCAGCATCACCACCGCCAGTCCTATAATCTTTACCACATTCCGGAACATTTTGACCAGGATGCCGGAGTACATTTCATCCAGTGCCTCCACATCATTGGTGACACGGGTTACTAATTTGCCCACCGGGGTCAAATCATAATACCGGCAGCTTAAGCTTTGTAGATGACTGTACAGTTCCTTTCGGATGGTTAACATAATACTCTGCCCGGTCTTTTGCAAAATCCAGGTCTGTGCCACGTTAAACACAAAAGACAAAGCCAGAACCACCCCGTATTTTCCGGCGGTACGCAGGAGAAAGTCATAGTCTCCCTGTGCCTCAAAGTTATCAATCGCCTCACCGATAAGCATAGGACGATACAGGTCAATGGCAGTCAGTCCCAGCACCAATACCAGACTGAAAAGCACCCAGCCCAGGTAAGGTTTCATATAAGTAAGAAGGTGAAGTAAGGCACTGCCCTTGGTACTTCTCTCAATTTTATCTTCTGTAAATGAATGGGTATTCATAGGTTACATTCCTTCCAATTCCTGTTCCAACTGCTGTTTCTCGTAAATATCCGCATAGAAACCGCCCAGCTTTAACAGTTCCTCATGGGTTCCGTACTCGGTGAGTTTTCCCTCCGTCAGCACCGCAATGTGGTCTGCCTTTTGCAGGGTGGAAATACGGTGGGCGATGATGATGGTGGTTTTGCCCTTCCGGAGCCGCACCAGATTTTCCAGAATTTTTTCCTCGGTGTCGGTGTCCACTGCTGACAGGGAATCATCCAGAATGAGAATGGGGGCATCCATCAATAAAGCTCTGGCAATGGAGCTGCGCTGTTTCTGTCCGCCGGACAGGGTGACGCCCCGCTCTCCCACCATGGTGGCGTACTGCTCCGGGAATCCCATAATATTGTCATGGATGCAGGCATCCTTGGCTGCCTGACGAATCTGGTCGCGGATTTCGGGATGCTCCTCCAGCCGTTCCTCCAGACCGAAGGCTATATTTTCTTCCAGGGTATCGGAAAACAGGAAATTCTCCTGGGGCACATAAGCAATGTCCCGGTGAAGTACCGGCAACGGGTAATCTTCAATGGGTCTGCCGTCCAACAAAAGCATCCCCCGCTCACAGTCATAAACCCGGAGGAGCAAATCTGCCAGGGAGGACTTTCCGCTGCCGGTTCTTCCCAGAATCGCCAGGGTTTCTCCCGCAGGAATCTGTAAGTCCAGATGCTGCAGTACCGGCAGTTCCCCATCGGGATAGGTAAAAGTCAGATTCTTCATGGCGATTTCGCCCTTTAATTCCACACCCCGCATCTCTGCTGTAGATTTATCCACAATATCCGGTTTTTCTCCAAAAATCAGGGCAATCCGTTTAAAGGCTGCCACTGCCTGGCTGAACAGGTTCACGCAGTCCCCGCAGGCAATCATGGGCCACACCAGCATACCGATGTAGGAGTTAAATGCCACAAACTGTCCGATACTTACCTGCCCGTTAAGCACCATCCGCCCTCCGAAAATTAAGGTCACCAGAATACTAAGTCCTGTGATGGTGTCAAATACGGGTCCAATCACCGCACGGAGTTTCACCATGGACAGATTTTTTTCCATGGAATTGCGGCTGGCTGCCTCGAAAGCTTCAAAGTCCTTTTCCTCCTGGACAAAAGCCTTGACCACACGGATTCCCGCCAGACTCTCCTGCACCCGGTCGGAAAGATCGGAAAATGCCTCCTGCCGCTTAGTCTGGCGCTTTTTAGATTCAATGCCAAAGAAATAGCAGGCTACCGCCACTAAGGTCAGGGGAATAAACGCCAGAATGGTGAGTTTCAAATCCACATAGACAATCATTTTTACCAAGACCATGATGGTCATAATCACCGCATCGAAGGTGGTAATGACTGCCATGCCCACTGCCTGACGGATTGCCTGGAGGTCATTGGTGAAATGTGCCATCAAATCTCCAGTCTTGTGGCTGTTATAATAACGGGCAGACAGGGTTTCCACATGGACAAACATATCATTGCGCAAGTGGTACTCCACTCCCCTGGAGGCACCGATGATGAAATAGCGCCAGCCGAAACGCCCAGCCATCATAACCAGTCCCACCAGAAGGATTTTCAGTAAGATACTTCCCACGCCAGCCATATCCAGAGTACCTAATGTCAGACCGTCAATGATTTCTCCGATATACTGGGGCAGATACAGGCCTGCCAGATCTACAATCAACAGCACCAGCACTCCTGCCACATAGTGCCATTTATAATGCATCAGATAAGGAACTAATGAAAATTTTTTATCCTGTGTCATCGTGATTTTCCTGCTTTTATACTTTCTGGTCAAAATTCATGTAAAGCCTATTCTATCACAAACAGTGGAAAAAAACAGCCTACATTTTGTTTTGCAGACTGTTTTTACGGTTCACATAACTTGTATTTTTACTCCACACCTTTCAGTGCATCCACCATGCAGATGGTCTTAACTCTGCCGGAAAGCATGCGGTTGACGCTTAAGGACACCAGTCCCGTACCAATAATGGCATAGAAATAGGATAAAACATTGACCGTTACCGGCATATCCATATCATCGGACATGGTTCCCATCATCACCACAAGCAGCTGATAGCCCAGCCACAGTCCAATCACGATTCCAATCACCGTAATCCAGATATTCTGCTGCTGCAGAATTTTCCGAATCCGTTTGGTGGAAAAGCCCAGGACTTTCAAGGTTGCCACTTCTCTTGTTTTTTCCATAAAGGAAAGGACTTCCATATTATAGAGAACTACCAGGCCCAACAGCACTGCCGCCACAATCAGCACACCCACCATGATGTACATCATCTCCATGTTTTTCGCCAGGTCACTCTTGGCCTGTTCGATGCTGATGACACCAGCTACTACATCGCCGTCTTTTATATAGGAAGGAATCGTCATATTCGTATAGAAGGAAGTGGGATGAAAATCATAGTGGAAGTCCTCATAGACCGCCTTATCCATGGTGATTCCCTGTCCGGTGGCTGCCTGGTACAAAGCGGCTACCTGTCCGGTCTCCCAGTTCTTTTCCCCTACAATGTGCCACTCGAAGGTATCTCCCACGGTAACACCCATCAGGTCTGCCATTTTGGAGGTCATAGCGATGCCATCCCTGGGAATTCTGATTTCCTCCTGTTTCGTATTTTCATAATGGAGGTAGTTGCCTTCCTCCGTCACAGTGATGGTTCCGGTTTTCACCGTATCTCCCACCCGGAACTCGCAGCTGCCCTCCTGCAAAAGCTGACCTTTGTAGGTCTGTGCCATCTGACGCTTTTCCAAATCCGAAGTGTTCAGGCTGAAATTGACTTTGTTCTGACCGGTGACCAGTCTGGTATACTGCCAGTCCACCAGTCCGATACAGCAGTCGTAGGCACCAAAAGCCCCCAACAGGAGCATGGCACAGCCAGCCACCCCGAGAATTCCCATAAGGCTCCGTGACTTGTTGCGGAGCACATCCCGGATGTTCCACTGGGAGGAAAAGTTCATGGACAGCCAGAACCTGCTTTTTTCCAACAAAGAATGTTTCAGATTCTTCGGAGCCGCCGGACGCAGGGTCACCGCCGGCATATCCTTTAATTCCTTTCTACAGGATAAAAAGCTGACACTGGAGCAGACCAGAACAGACAACACATTTGCCGCCAGGCTTTTCCAGGAAAGCTGCTGGTACCAGGAAGGCAGGATAAAGTAAGCTGTCATGCTGCCCAGAAACAGCTGGGGAATGAGCAGCCGCCCCAACAGGGAGCCGATCGCGCCACCTAATAAACTAATCACAATTCCGTAGGACACATAATGCCATGTGATTTTCCCCTTGGAAAAGCCCAGTGCCTTCAACGTACCAATCTGAGTTCGCTGGTTGGCGGTCATCCGGGTCATGGTGGTGACAATGCCCATCACCGCAATCAGCATAAAGATAGCCGTAAACATAATACCGAAAGTCTCATGCTGCTCTTTTTCATTCATCACCGTGTCAATTCCCAGATTCTGGCGGCGTTCAATCACCGTCACATTCTCCAGATTCAGGGTATTTTTCAAGTATTCCTTAAACTGTAGAGAATTCTCCGGTGTTTCATAGGTTTTAATTGCCAGATAGTTGTAAACCAGTTGGTCCTGGAGGGGAAATTCTGAATGGGATAGGAAACCAAACCCATAATTTCCATAGGTTGGCATCATGCTGTCGCTGTCCAGGGAATAATACACATATTCCGGATGCATGATGATACCTTTCACTTCCTCCTGAAAGGAAACACCCTCGTAGGAAAGGTTGATGGTGTCTCCCACCTTATACCCTCTGGCGTTGGCAAAGTTCTGTTCCAGCCAGATACCTGGTGTATCGACATGAAAGGCTTCCCCTTCCACCAGATAAGGATAGGAACAGGTCATGGTTTCCATAAAGTTAAACTCCATGTCCAGCTCCTCCCCTGTGGGCAGCTTGCATTTGCCGTCCAGTATCAGCTTGCGGTCTACCGTTTCCACTTCCGGCAGGGATTTCAGTGTGTCCGCATCCCTCTTGGTAAAATTGTTGCCGATGACCCAGTAATCTGCGGTGTGGGTCTGGTCAAAGTAGCGTGTATAGGACACCCCAAGACCATTGCTCTCCGCATCAATTCCGGCAAATACCATCATGCCTAAAAACGCCATGAGAAAAATGGATAAAAACTGGGTGCGGTTCTGCCACAAATCCCGCCATAATTTTCGTCTCAGCATTACCAGCTCACCTCACTTGCTCTCTTGGGATGCTCGTTGATGGTTACGGATTCAATGCCCCCGTTTTTTACCCGGATGACCTTGTCTGCAATCTCTGCGAAAGAACTGTTGTGAGTAACCATCACTACTGTTTTTTTCTGCTCCCGGCTCATGCGCACCAGCAGTTCCAGCACATCCCGTCCCGTATTGGTGTCCAGCGCTCCGGTAGGCTCGTCGCAAAGTAACAGCTTGGGATTTTTGGCGATGGCACGGGCAATGGAGGTACGCTGCTGTTCACCGCCGGACATCTGCGCCGGAAACTGGTGCATGTGTTCCTCCAGTCCCACCGCCTTTAGCGCCTCTGCCGGGTCTAAGGTGTCCTTCACAATGTCCTTCATCAATGCCACATTTTCGTATGCCGTCAGGGTGGGAATCAGATTGTAAAACTGAAAAACCACCGCCACGTTTCTTGCACGGTAATCCGTCAACTGGCTGTCGTTGTACCCCCGGATATGTTCACCGCAGGAAATAATCTCACCCCCGGTGGCAGTGTCCATGCCCCCCAAGAGGTTTAACAGGGTACTTTTTCCCGCGCCGGAGGGACCTAAGATCACCACCATCTCCCCTTCGTCAATGGTAAAGCTGGCATCCTTCAGGGCGTAAAAAACCCGCTCCGGTGTTCCGTATTCCTTATTTACATGTTCAAATTGGATAAATGCTTTTTCGTTCATTCCGCCACGCTTTCTACTTCGCCTGTACGCTGGTGCCGATTCCTGCATCGGTCATGGCATCTGTGATAACCTGCTCCCCGTCTTCTAAGCCGGAGAGAATGGCGGTGTAACTGCTGTCCGATGCGCCTGTCTCCACATAACGTTTCTCCACTACACCATTATTGATGAGGTACACATAATCCCCCGCATCATCGGCATAGAGTGCCAGATTAGAAACCATAAGGGAATCCACGGATTCCTGGGTGAGGATGCAGACATCTACATCACTGCCCAGATAAAGCAGGGTGTCCTCGTACTGTGCCGGGTTCTCAATGTGGATTTCCACCTGGAGTTTCGCCTTGTTTTGGGAATCGGTCACTGCCTCCCTGCGGATTTTGGATACGGTTCCTTCGTAAGTTTTGCCGGATACGGTCACGATTGCACTCTGCCCCTCTTTCATCTGGGCACCTTCGTAGCTGGTCACTTCTACCACTGCCTTTAATTTCTCCGGATTTTTCAGGGTAAAAAGCCGGGTACCCTCCGCCACATAGGAGCCGTCCTCGATGGCAACCTCGCTGAGAATTCCTTCCTTTTCCGCTTTTCCACCCTTCTGGGCTTTTTCCAGTTCCTCCTGGCTCCAGTCTGCGGCAAGTTCTGCCAGTTCTGCCTGCTTTTCCAACTGGATAAGCTGGCCGCTGGTCATTCCTGCAAACTCGGTGGACAACATTTTCTGGGATAACATGCTGCGCTGGGTGGTCAGCTCTGCCAGCATGCTCGCTGCCTCTGCCAGATACCGGATTTCATCCGGCTTGGCGCCTGGGTCGGGAAGTTGGGCAACCTGTTTCTGGAGTTTCGCCTGTTTGGTCTGTAAATCATAGTAGGTCTGCATGTAGCCCTTGTAGGAGTCACTTCCTAGGTCACAGCCGTAGGCTGCGGCATAAGCCTGTGCCATCTCCACCTGGGTCTTGGCAAGCTGTACCTGAAGTTTCTGTCCCTCATCCTCCACGGTGTCTGCCACAATCTGCAAGTTGCTCTGCAGCTCATTCACATTTTTCTGGATGTTGGTGTAAAGCTCCTTGTAGGATGCCTCCTTATCACTGGCATCCCGGTATGCCTGATTCACACGGGCACTCTGGGCTGCCGTGCCCTGGTAACCGGATCGGGCTGCCTCTGCCTGAAGGGACGCCTGTTCCACCGCATGTTCAAAATCCGTGGTATCATAGGTATACAACTGGGTTCCCGCAGGAATCAAATCCCCGCTGTGATAAGTAAAGTTCTGAATCTGTCCTGAAACCTCTGCATAATAGGCAGTCTCCTCCTCGGTTTCAATATGTCCGTCCACTTCCACCTTCTGTTCCACACTGCCAGAAACCACAGTGTCCGTAGCCACCTTGCTGCCATTTCCGCAACCGCCCATTGCCAATGCGATTGCCAGAATTAAGCCCACTCCGACGATTCTAATTGCAATTTTCTTTTTCACGATGCTTTCCTCAACTTTCTGTTTCCTTTACATGATGGCAAGTCACAAACGTGACATTTATTTCATATTCAATATAAAATAGTTCTTTCCTTCTGTCAATATATGAATATGAACTTTTATTCATATATTGACAATTTTTTTTAGACAGGTTATACTATATAAGTATTATTGAGAAGTGTTATCAATAAGAGAGGTCATCATGACAGTAGCGAAAATACGGGAACCCAGACAGCAGCGTTCCATTGAAAAAAAGAATAAAATCATTGAAGTGGGATTCGGTCTCATGTGTGACCAGGGATACCACCGCACCACCACCACGGATATTGCCAAAGCTGCGGGTGTTTCCACAGGAATCATCTACAGCTATTTTGAGGATAAACATGATATTTTCGTGGAGGGTCTGCGCCTCTTTGTGAAAAAAATGGTACAGCCCATCTACGATTTGTTTGCCCAATATTCCGGAGTTACCCTGTCGGAGCGTCTGGATGAGACGACACTGCGCCAATATTTAGCCCAGATTACGGACTCCATTGTAGAGAGACATCAGGTCTTCCAAAACGCACATCGGGAAATTGATGCTCTGTCCAATACCTCCGAGGATGTGTCCAAAATTATGATTGATTTTGAAATTCAGATTACCGAAGATTTGGAGACATTCCTGCGCCGGGTGGGGTTTGACAGTCCGGCGCTTCCGGAAAAGACCCACATTCTCTATAATCTGGTGGAAAATCTTTCCCATGAACTTATCTTCCACCATCATCCGGGACTGGATGGGGAACGGATGCGTAAAATTGTGGAGGATACAGTCATCTGGTTGTTGCTGAAGGCATAGTGACCAGCTGCAGAAGAAATAAAATTTCAAATTTTTGCATAAAAATTCCCGGCAGTTTTTATTCTCTGCCGGGAATTTAAATTTAAGGTTATCTTTTTTCAAGTATTCATGCAGATGTTATCATCTATCATCCGGTCCCGGATTTGTTGTGAGCATATCGTAATAAACGATTGCATACTGACCGTTGTATATTACAATGCCGATACCTGTGTTATACTGCTCTGCAATCAGGTTCATACCCGTTGCATCATTCGCAGGATACGAGAAAGATGCAATAATCTGTGTTTTATTATAATCGGCATATACGTTGGCTACAATTCCATCATACCAAGTATAGGTTGCCATGGGACTGTCTAGGAAATACCATTCTTCACCATCAGTTGGCATCACGGATTCAGGGATGTCTGCATATCTTCCGTTACGGTTTTCCCCAGGAAGGTTTGCTACTGCAGGGGCTGTTTCCTGTGTGCTTGATTTTTCCTGCACGCTGGATTCTGCATCCGTTTTGTTTTTGCTGGATTCCACATTAGTTTTGTTTTCTGCTTCTTCTGTTTCCTGAATCGGCATCGGCTCCATTGCAGGGTCTGTGAATTTCACGACAGAATATACCGAGAAGTGTGTGGTCTGAAAGGTCACACTGTCTTCTGATACAGAACAATCCATATTCTGAACGGAGCTGTCTTCCGGATTGAAGTAATACACAGCATATGCATTGCCGTCAGCTGCTTTCAAATCTTCTGAAATAGGAATCGTGACTGTGATTTCTCCGGCGGGCTGTGCTGTCGTGCCTTCAGCATTAGCAATCGAAATGTCATAAGATGTAACTGTAGTCACATCCATACCTAAGTCTGTTCCTGCAAGGTCTTTGACACTATCGTTCACATCAGATTCAACGTCAGCTACTGTCAGTGCAGCTGCGTCAGCCTTTCCCTCCACGGTAATTCCTGTGTCTTCATCAGCCAATGAAATACTTGTGATAACAGGCTCTGTCTCAGCAGTTTCGGTTTCAGCAGTTTCGGTTTCAGCAACTGCCTCTGCAGATTCCTCTGTTACAGGTTCCGATACATCTTCTGCTTTCTTACCACAGGCAGTCATAAGACCAGCCAGCATGGTCAGTACAAGCAGACATGCGAAAATTCTTGTCTTTTTCATCATATTTTATCTCCTTTTCTTTGATATCCCTCAGCATTTCGTTGAGGGATTGTTGTTTCTACGCATCAGTGGGTGGCGTCGTACTCGTT
>CAKRNW010000057.1 GCA_934371505.1 uncultured Lachnospiraceae bacterium | reverse complement strand
GGGGAGATTTTAAAGGACTTTATGCTGGCCTACAGAGAAGCACGGCAAAGGGGAGAATTTGATGTGCGGCTTTTTACACAGTTTGAGAAAGCGCGACATCGTATTCTGTATAAGCTGGTGAACTATGAACGGAATGTGGAACTTCTGGAGCAGATTCCCCATGTTCGTTTTCTGGATCTGGCGGTGGTCTTTTACTATTTAGTGGAGAAACAGCATATGGGAAGTGCTATTATTCTGATCCGCAATACGCATATGGAATACTGGGGAGTGGACTGTGACGAGATTTATGGATGGGCAAAGAAAAACACACCGACACAGATGCCTTCAGAAATTATGCGTATGTCAGAACTGCTGCAGGAGACCCTGGACATAGAAGTACCGTTGGAACAGGATGCGCCCATGTATATTTTAAGCAACAGTCAGAGAAATTTAGGTGCAAGCTGTATGCTCTATCCGGATATCTTGAAAAATTTTGGCGGAATGATCGGAAATGATTTTTATATCCTGCCCAGTTCCATCCATGAGGTAATTCTGCTTCCGGTCTGTGAGGCAGAGAACCCGGTCATACTGCAGGAAATGGTAAAGGAAGTGAATCAGAGCCAGGTGGAACTCCAGGAGCAGCTGTCTGACCAGGTTTACCTTTATGAAAGAGAAACAGCAAGAGTGAAAATCTGCTGCTAAAGAGATTAATTTGAAGTGCTGTGACAGTCAAAAGCAAGTGTTTTTGACTGTCAAGAAAAAATACTTGACACCCTCTTTTTTTTCCTGTATGATAGCAAAAGATAACAGGTGGGAGTTTGTATGGAGCGTATTGTAGAGCAGAGTCTGTTATATGATTTTTATGGAGAGTTGCTTACGCCTCATCAGAAAGAAATCTATGAGGAAGCGGTTTTCGATGATATGTCTTTGGGAGAAATCGCACAGGAGCAGGGAATCAGCAGACAGGGAGTCCATGATTTGCTCAAACGCTGCAACAAAATTCTGGAAGAATATGAATCCAAGCTGCATTTGATGGAACGGTTTCTGCAGATGAAGCAAAAGGCAGAGGAAATTTCCAAAGTGGCAGAACAGGCGCAGACAGACAGCTGTGAGAAGCTGGATGAAGCGTTGAATACGATCCGTCGCCTTTCGACGGAAATTTTAGAGGAGCTTTAACGGATGGCATTTGAAAGCTTAACGGACAAACTGCAGAATGTATTTAAGAACTTGCGCAGCAAAGGCAGATTGACCGAAGAGGATGTCAAAGCTGCACTCAAGGAAGTAAAGATGGCTCTGTTAGAGGCAGATGTCAACTTTAAGGTTGTGAAGCAGTTCATCAAATCGGTGGAAGAGCGTGCGGTAGGACAGGATGTCATGAACGGCTTGAACCCAGGTCAGATGGTGGTCAAGATTGTAAATGAAGAACTGGTAAACCTGATGGGTTCTGAGATTACCCAGCTCCAGTTTCAGCCGGGAAAGGCCATTACCGTTATACTGATGTGTGGTCTTCAGGGTGCAGGTAAGACCACTGCCACAGCCAAGATTGCAGGAAAGCTGAAATTAAAGGGAAAGAAACCCTTACTGGTAGCCTGTGATGTATATCGTCCCGCAGCCATTGAGCAGTTAAAGATCAACGGAGAGAAGCAGCAGGTTGAGGTGTTCTCCATGGGCACGAAAGTAAATCCTGTGGATATAGCAAAGGCTTCCGTTGAATACGCCGCGAAGAATGGTCACAATGTGGTGATTATCGATACAGCAGGACGTCTTCATATTGATGAGGATATGATGACTGAACTTCAGGAGATCAAGGCACAGATCACGGTGCATCAGACACTTCTGGTGGTAGATGCCATGACCGGTCAGGATGCAGTCAATGTGGCAAAGGAATTTGACGAAAAAGTAGGAATTGACGGCGTGGTTCTGTCCAAGATGGATGGAGATACACGGGGCGGTGCTGCATTGTCTGTCAAAGCAGTGACCGGCAAACCCATTCTTTATATCAGTACCGGTGAGAAACTCTCCGATTTGGAAGAGTTCCATCCGGATCGAATGGCAAACCGAATCCTTGGTATGGGTGATGTACTTACCTTAATTGAGAAAGCACAGGAAAACATTACCATTGATGAAAACAAGGAAAAAGAGATGGCTGCCCGGATGAAGAAGGGCAGGTTCGATTTTAATGATTATCTCGAAAGCATGAAGCAGATGCGCAATATGGGAGGTCTTTCCAGCATCCTCGGCATGATGGGAGGCAAGGCAGGCGACATTGAGGGAATGGTGGATGAGAAACAGATTGCCCGGATGGAGGCGATTGTCTTATCTATGACGAAAGAAGAGCGCGGTAATCCCAAACTGCTGAATCCAAGCCGTAAGCACCGCATTGCAAAAGGAGCCGGTGTGGATATTGCACAGGTCAACCGGTTCATCAAACAGTTTGAACAGTCCCAAAAACTCATGAAACAGTTCGGTGGCGGCAAGAAGAGCCGCGGTATGTTTGGCGGTATGGGAAGGATGAAGTTCCCGTTTTAAAGAAATGAGGAATTAGAGAGTTTACTCTATTCAATAGATTAACAATTATTTTTTATTTATGGAGGAAAGAACAATGTCAGTAAAAATCAGATTAAGAAGAATGGGTCAGAAGAAAGCTCCTTTCTATAGAATCGTTGTAGCAGATTCCAGAGCACCCAGAGACGGTAGATTTATCGCAGAGATCGGAACCTTCGATCCCAGCACCGATCCCAGCACCTTCAAAATTGACGAGGAAGCTGCAAAAACCTGGATTGCAAATGGTGCACAGCCTACCGATGCTGTTAGTAAAATCCTGAAAAACGCTGGTATCATCGAGAAGAATAAGTAATTTTCAGCTTTTTCAAAACACTTTGGGAGGTGTATCATGAAGGAATTAGTCGAAGTAATCGCAAAGTCTCTTGTCGATCATCCGGATGAAGTAGTTGTTACGGAGAAAGAAGAAGGCAGGAACATCACCGTAGAACTTCATGTTGCTGCATCGGATATGGGTAAAGTAATCGGAAAGCAAGGCAGAATTGCAAAGGCAATCCGTTCCGTAGTGAAAGCAGCATCATCCAAAGACAATAAGAAAGTAGATGTAGAAATCGTCTAAGTATTGACTTACTAATCTTAACGTCGCAAAAAGCGCCGCGGATACGAATGTGTCTGTGGCGTTTTCTATCATTGAAAAATGCCTATGTATGATAGAAATACTCCAGGATGCGCAGCTTGCGGAGAGGAAGTCTATGCCCCGCATACCGCTCACGCACAAAGAATCCTGCTGGCAGGATTCTATTTAAAGGAAAAAATATGGAACAGAAATTTCAGGTGGGCATTATCAGTTCGGCCCATGGTATTAAAGGGGAGGCAAAAGTCTATCCCACCACGGATGACCCTGCCCGGTTTAAAAAACTGAAAAAGGTGCTTTTAGATACAGGCAAGGAAGAAAAAGAAGTAGAAATTGAGAGCGTAAAATTCTTCAAACAGTTTGTGATTCTGAAATTCAAGGGAATTGACGACCGCAATGAAATCGAACGGCTTCGCACCAGAAGCCTTTATGTGATGCGGGAGAATGCTGTCAGATTAAAGAAAAATGAATATTACATTGCTGATTTAATGGATATGAAAGTTCGGGAGGACAATGGCGAGGAGCTGGGAATGCTGGTGGATGTGATGCAGACCGGAGCCAACGATGTGTATGTAGTGAAAACTCCGGCTGGGGAAGAAATTCTCCTTCCCGCCATCAAGGAGTGCATTTTATCCGTGGATGTGGAACAGGGTGAAATGATAGTACATGTAATGGAAGGGCTGCGCGGATGAACTTTCATATTCTGACACTGTTTCCCGATATGGTGATGCAGGGACTTCATACCAGTATTATCGGGCGGGCAGTGGAAAACGGTTATCTGAATATAGAAGCTTTGAATATCCGGGATTATACCCTGGACAAGCATAAAAAGGTGGACGACTATCCTTATGGTGGTGGGGCTGGTATGCTGATGCAGGCGCAGCCGATTTACGATGCCTATTGTGCAGTTATGGAAAAAGTGGTACATAAAGACAAAACCCGTGTGATTTATGTGACCCCTCAGGGAAAAACTTTTAATCAGCAGATGGCGAAGGAGTTTGCCAAAGAGGAGAACCTTGTTTTCCTCTGCGGTCACTACGAAGGCGTGGACGAGCGTGTGCTGGAGGAAATTGTCACAGACTATGTCTCCATCGGAGATTATGTCCTTACCGGGGGGGAACTGCCTGCCATGGTGATGATTGACTCCATCTCCCGCATGGTGCCCGGGGTCTTATCCAATGAGGAATCCGGAGAAACGGAATCTTTTTCCGGTTATCTGCTGGAATATCCCCAGTACAGCCGCCCGGAAGAGTGGATGGGGAAAAAGGTTCCGGAAGTTCTTCTTTCCGGCAATCATGCCAATATTGCAAAATGGAGGCTGGAGCAAGCCAAACTTCGCACGAAGGAGCGCAGACCGGATTTATATGAGCTGTACGCGGAACAGCAGCGATTGGAGAAAGAGCGGATAGCTAAGGAAAAAGCAGTGGCGAAACAGCTACGCAGACTGGCGCGGCTGGCAGCACAGGAGGCGGAAAAAGTTTCAGAAGCACATTTTAGAAGCACCGATTTAGAAGCACCCGAAAATTAGTGGTTGCAATTTGCAGGCACTTGTGATAGACTACAATGGTTGCTAAGTGTGAGATGGTCCTCTGTTACCGATGTGGTATTAAGAACATCCAGAAAACAGGAGGAAATAAAAATGCAGGAAATTATCAGAGAGATCGAAAAAGAACAGTTAAAAGAGTCTGTACCTCAGTTTAACGTAGGTGATACTGTTAAGGTATATGGTAAGATCAAAGAGGGTAACCGTGAGCGTGTTCAGGTGTTCGAGGGAACCGTTATGAAGATTCAGGGCGGCAGTAACCGTCAGACCTTCACTGTTCGTAAATCTTCCAACGGCGTTGGTGTTGAGAAGACCTGGCCTATTCACTCCCCTAATGTAGAAAAGGTAGAAGTGATCCGTAAGGGTAAAGTAAGACGTGCAAAACTGAACTACTTAAAGGGTCGTGTTGGTAAGAAAGCTAAGGTTAAAGAAATCATTAAATAGTTACCTGAAAGACAGGGGCAATTACGGTAAGGTAATTGCCCCTATTTATATTTCTGTGTTAGGATAGAGATATGAGAAGAAGACAAAGAGGGTTAAACTTTTATCGTAGAAGGAAAAAAATCAGTTCCGGGTTTATCAGGGAATTTTTCAGCTGGGCGTTTGGCATTTTTACAGCGGTTTTTATGGCCGCAGTGCTGGTGATTTCTTTCGGAGTACAGACCAGTATGATCGGAAATTCCATGGAACCGGAATTATATAATGGACAGCAGGTGTTTATCAATCGATTTACCTATAAACTGGTGTCACCGAAACGGGGAGATGTGATCTGTTTTTTGCCAAATGGAAACCAAAATTCCCATTACTATGTGAAACGAGTGGTAGGACTGCCAGGTGAAACCATACAGATCCGTGAGGGGAAGGTTTATATTAACGGTTATCTCCTGGATGAGGACAGTTCCTTTGACAAGATGGCAGATGCCGGAATTGCAGCCGCAGAGATCACGCTGGAGAGTGGAGAATATTTTGTACTGGGTGATAACCGCAATTATAGTGAGGACAGCCGGTCAGCCAATATTGGAGCGGTTTCCAAGGAGCATATTGTGGGGAAAGCGTGGTTTCACCTTGGCAATGCTCAAAGTGGAATGGGATTTGTGAAGAGTAAGAATTAAGAAAGGGTAAAGTTGAAAAGATGAATTATCAATGGTATCCCGGGCATATGACGAAGGCAGTCCGTTCTATGCAGGAGGACATAAAACTGGTGGATCTGGTGGTGGAAGTGCTGGATGCCAGAATTCCCATCAGCAGCAGGAATCCGGATATAGATAGTCTGGCGAACAATAAGGCAAGGCTGGTGCTGTTGAATAAAGCCGATCTTGCCGATAATAAATATAATGAAAAATGGGTGGCTTATTTTAAAGACAAAGGAATAACAGCCCTTTTGATCAATGCAAAGACAGGAAATGGATTAAAGGGAATCCAGGCGGCCGTTCAGGAGGCCTGTAAGGAAAAATTCCAGCGGGACAGAAAACGGGGAATTAAAAACCGTCCGGTGAGAGCCATGGTGGTGGGAATTCCCAATGTGGGCAAATCTACCTTTATCAATGCCTATGCAGGGCGTGCCTGTGCAAAGACTGGAAATAAGCCGGGCGTAACAAAAGGAAAACAGTGGATCCGCCTGGGGAAAAATCTGGAACTTTTAGATACCCCCGGCATTCTGTGGCCGAAATTTGAAAGCCAGATTATTGGAAGAAATATTGCCTTTATTGGTTCCATGAATGACCAGATTATCCAGATCGAGGAACTGGCATTGGATCTGATCGAAGTACTGGAGAAATTATATCCGGGAATTTTAAAAACCCGTTATGAAGAGGAGACGCCGATAAAAATCGAAACAGAGGATACAAAAGTGCAAATGCTGTACCAGATCTGTGAGAGCCGTAAATGTTACAAAAAGGGCGAGGAATATGATACGGAAAAGGCGGCAGCTCTGTTAATGGATGACTTCCGGAACGGTCGTCTGGGAAGAATCACACTGGAGCAGGATGTGGGAGGACTAGAAAAATCATGAAGAAGGTTATAAAAGAGATTATTACCACCAGTCTGTATGTATTGCTGGTGCTTTGTCTCAGTTATTTATTTATTACCTTTGTGGGACAGCGCACAGAAGTACAGGGGTCATCCATGGAGGCAACCCTGAGCAATGGAGATCAGTTGATTGTAGATAAAATTTCATATCGGTTCCGTGATCCGAAGCGATATGATATTATTGTATTTCCTTTCCGCTATGAGGATAATACCTTCTATATCAAGCGGATTATCGGTTTACCCGGTGAAACAATTCAGATCGATGGGGAAGGGAATATCTGGATTAATGGAGAAATCCTGGAAGAATCCTACGGGAGAGAGAGGATCCGTGACCCGGGGCTTGCTGCAGAGCCCATCACTCTGGGAGAGGATGAATATTTTGTAATGGGCGATAACCGAAACAATAGTTCCGACAGCCGTGTGGAGGCGGTGGGGAATATTCATCGCAATGAAATTATCGGACGGGCCTTTATCCGCATCTGGCCTTTATCCAAGTTTGGTATCTTGAAACATCAATAGATAAAAGGAACACTATGGAAGAAAAGATTCAATCCGTGAAACAAAAACTGCAGGCAGCTACCTTGGAAGAGCTGCCTGTATTTATACAACAGTATACATCCGACGAGAGAGCAGGTGTGAAGGCACTGGTGGCGAAAGCACAGAAAACATTGGATGCCTATCGCAGGGAAGTGGTGCGCACCAAAGCAATGATGGTATACGAGGAAAAATACAGCGATTATGCCTATATTTGCGGCATTGACGAGGTGGGACGCGGCCCTTTGGCGGGACCTGTAGTAGCGGGGGCAGTGATTCTGCCCAAAGATTGCAAGCTTTTGTATCTCAATGATTCCAAGCAGCTTGCGGAGAAAAAGAGGGAAGAACTCTACGACAGGATTATGGCTGAGGCTGTGGCAGTAGGAATCGGCTACAACAGTCCGGAGAGGATTGATGAGATCAATATCCTCCAGGCAACTTACGAGGCGATGAGGGAGGCAATTTCCAGGCTTTCGGTGGCACCTACCTTGCTTTTAAACGATGCAGTGACCATTCCGGGACTGCCGGAGGAACTGGAACAGGTGCCCATTATCAAGGGAGATGCCAAAAGTATTTCCATTGCGGCAGCATCCATTGTGGCGAAGGTAACCAGGGACAGGCTGATGGTGCAGTACGATGAGGTGTTTCCCGAATACGGTTTTGCAGCCAACAAGGGGTACGGGTCTGCCGTACATATTGAAGCATTACAAACCTATGGCCCCTGTCCTATTCATAGACATTCCTTTATTAAAAATTTCTTTTAGTAGTGGTAAAACGATATGGCAATCAGTTTAGAATCTCTGTTTAATTTAAGAACGACCGCACGGGTAACGGAGGATGCGGGAGCATCCCAGACATCCGGGAACCAGAACACTGCCAGTACCGCGGGAAAAACCAATGCTGTCCTGCCCAATATGGCACCGGGACAGACGGTACAGGGGACGATTGTGTCCTTGGACGGGGAAGAAATCCAGTTACTTCTGGGGGAGGGACAGACCATCCGTGCCCAGGTGGATGAAAGCATGAATCTACAAGTGGGGCAGAAATTACTGTTTACGGTTATGGGAAATTCTTCCTCCCAGGTGCGCTTAAGCCCGTTGTTTTTTAATATGGAACAGGGGTTAAATGCCCAGAAAGCATTAGAAGATGCAGGACTGCCTGACACGAAAGAAAATATGACCATGGTAAATGCCATGATGAAGGAGGGGATGCCCATTGATAGGGAATCCCTGCTGCATATGAGCCGGACTCTGGCGGCATATCCGGAGGAGCCGGTGATGAATCTGGTACAGATGACCAGAATCGGCATGCCCCTTACTCCGGAAAATCTGGAACAGTTTGCTCATTATAAAAATCTGGAACATAAGCTGGTGGAGGGGATGAATACTGTGATGGACGATCTTTCTGCCACCTACACAGAGATTGCAGACACCGTTGGCGCTGACAGGGCAGGGGAGTTTTATCGGGCACTGCTGGACACTTTTTTACCGGAGGAAGGGAATGGAGCCCTGGAAATGCGTGGCCCGGGACTGCCTACGGAGGGGATAGCGGAAAACGGAGGACTCTCCGGTGAGATCGTGAACGGTGAGGGAACAGAAAGTCTGCAGGAGCCTGTCAATGAAAAAAATGGTGAAAACACAGTGGGGCAGGCAGACAGCATGCCAAAGGGAGCCGAAACTGACCGGAAAACCCTGCAGCCCCAGAGCCCCCAGCTTCAGGAAGTCCTTTCCAAAGAAGAACAGAACCAACTCTACCAGCTGTTGGAAAAAACGGGAGAAAACGATGGCACTGCCACGGTGCAGGACACCTTACAGCTTATCCGGCAGATGGCACAGAAGGGAACCCTTTCCTCTCAGCAGTTGCATGAATTGTATTCCAACCCTGCTTTTTCCAAGCTGTTAAACGCCCAGATAGACAGCCAGTGGCTGTTAAAGCCTCAGGATGCCGAGGATGGCAAAAATGTAACGCAGCTTTATGAGAGACTGCGCAGCCAGACCCAGAAACTGGAGGCTGCATTGACTCCCTTCGTGAAGGAGGACAGTGCCGTGATGAAAAGCGTCACCAACCTCAAAGAGAACGTGGAATTTATGAATCAGTTAAACCAGATGTTTACCTATGTGCAGCTTCCGCTAAAAATGGGAAAATTTAATGCCCATGGGGATTTGTATGTGTACACGAATAAAAAAAGTCTGGCGAAAAAGGATGGTCAGGTGAGTGCCCTGCTCCACCTGGATATGGAGCATCTGGGACAGATGGATGTCTATGTTGCAATGGCAGACCAGAAGGTGAGCACCAAGTTTTATCTCCAGGATGAGGAAACCATTGATTTTTTGGCAGCCCATATTGATAAACTGGATGCAAGCCTGGCGAAACGAGGGTATCAGATGCACTCTGAACTGATTCAAAAGGAACACCCGGAAAAAGAAACAGCTGTTATTGAAGAAATTTTAAAGGAAAACCGAAATGTGATGTCCACAGGCGTGGCAGCTTATTCCTTTGATATGAAAGCATAGCATGGTATGCATAGCACAATATGCATAGAGGGAAACAATGGCAGAAAAGAAGAAACTAAAGCAGGCGATTGCACTGGAATATGACCCGCAGAATGCAGCACCTACCGTGGTGGCAAGCGGTAAAGGCGCAACTGCAGATCGGATCATTGAGAAAGCGAAGGAGGCGGGAGTACCCACTCACCGGGATGACAAGCTGGCAGAAACTCTGTCACGATTGGAGATCGGAGAGATGATCCCTCCGGAATTATACGAAGTGGTGGCAGAAATTCTTGTCTTTGTGGATGCCATGGACAAGATCAGAGCCAAAAGCGGAGGAAAACTTTGAACAAACGGGCAGTGGGAGAAAACTACGAGCAGATGGCTGCGGGATATTTGCAGATCCGGGGAGCCCGGATTGTGGACTGTAACTTTCACAGCCGCAGAGGTGAGATTGACTTGATTATGTGGGAGAGCGGTTATCTGGTTTTTGTGGAAGTAAAATATCGCAGAAGTGAAAAAGCGGGAAATCCGGCAGAGGCAGTCACGCTGCAAAAGCAAAGGCGTATCTGCCAGACCGCCCAATATTATCTTTATACCAGACATATTCCCCAGAATACCCCGGTACGTTACGATGTGGTGGCAATCTGTGGGGATGAGATTACCTGGCATCGAAATGCCTTTGAACATATGTGGTAAAGGTATTTTACCCGAACAGTTCCACAATAAAAACGGCGGCACAGGCAGCAATTGCCACGGTGGTGAGACCTTTTCCCCTGAGGGAGAAGACCACAGCCACAACCAGTCCGGCAGCAGCACCTAACCACCAGTTTGTGGCATAGAAGATTGCCGGGATGGTCATGGCAGTGAGAACTGCATAAGGAATATAAGAAAGAAAAGAACGGACGAAACGGTTATTGATTTTTTCTTTGATGGCGATAAAGGGAATGACCCGGATCAGATAGGTCGAACCTGCCAGAATCAGTAAGTAAATAAAAAAGATGTCATTTCTCATTGGTATCAGTTCCTTTCAAGTATGGCAATTTGTTATGCGTCTGCTTCATCTGCAACAGGGAAAAGCAGAGAGCCAGTCACAGCAGAGACAATAGCAACCACCGTGATGGTGATACCACTGGAAATGGTGGACAGAAAAGGCACATAATGAAACAGACAGCTCAAGGCAATAGCAAGAATCACGACCAGAACCACAGGATGTGATTTTTTCATTTCAGGAACAACAATTGCCACAAACATACCGTAGATTGCCAGACTAAGGGCACTCAACAGACGTTCCGGCAGGATACTTCCAAGAATTGCTCCAAACAGAGTACCCAAGGCCCAGCCTATGTAGGGGAGAGTGGCAAGTCCGGCGAAAAAGCTCCGGCTCACACTTTCCTCCTGAGTGGCCACCGCAAAGATTTCATCGGTCATCATAAATCCCAGAAGCCAGCGTGATAAACCTTTAAAACGGCTGTCAGCTTTTTGCCCTACGGAAATAGCCATAAAGGAATAGCGGATGTTAATGGTAATCTGGGAAATCAGCATCTGGAAATACTGTCCCGGATGAATCATAATGCCAATGCCGGCGAACTGTCCGGCAGAGGTGACAGTAGTCATAGAAATCATTAGTGCCTGCCACCACGACAGCCCGTAGGAAACTGCCATAATGCCAAAAGTAAAAGAGACGGACAG
Source organism: uncultured Lachnospiraceae bacterium (assembly GCA_934371505.1). Taxonomy (GTDB): domain Bacteria; phylum Bacillota; class Clostridia; order Lachnospirales; family Lachnospiraceae; genus UMGS2037. Next base: position 2,431 of record CAKRNW010000057.1, on the reverse strand, counting down.
ATATCCCAGTGCGATGGGAATACCCGCTGCCAAACCACGTTTATAATTTTTCATTTTATAATACCTTTCACCAGACTCGTAAATGTACGCTTTCAGAGATGATTGACTGCCCGATCATGAGCCCAGGCTCGATTATATCACAATCTCAGAAAAAAGCACTCGAAAGTTGCATTTTTATCAGGTTGCTATTGAGGATAGATTAGAATACAATAGAAGAATAGAAAAGGAGTGAATAACAATGACAGCAATGACTTACGGTTTAGGCTATGAAAATTATGAGAATAAAGAAACTTTTCAGTGGAAACGGAAAGCCCATGCAGGGGAGGCAGTTCCTGTCCTGCGTTATGCCCTGGTTTCTTCCGGGGCAGAGAATGGGGGAAAGATTGATTTTCCCTATCTTTCTTTTCCTCTGTTAGAGCAGACCGGCATGGTGGACAACCTCTTTACCACCCGGCTAGGCGGAGCCAGCGAGGGAATCTATGCCACCACCAACCTCAGCTTTTCCATGCAGGATAATCCTGAGGCGGTGAAGGAGAACTATCGGAGGATCGCCCAGGCTTTGGACACCGAGGTAGACTATATGGTAGTATCCCATCAGACACATACCACGAATGTGCGTCTGGTGACAGAAAAGGATCTGGGAAAAGGAATTGTGAAAGAGCGTGACTACCAGGATGTGGATGGATTGATTACCGACATCCCCGGAGTATGCCTGGTGACCTTCTGTGCAGATTGTGTGCCCTTATACTTTGTGGATCCGGCTCACCGGGCGATTGGCTTGTCCCATTCCGGGTGGAGAGGCACCGTGAAACGGATGGGAGAAAAGACCCTGACAGCCATGAAAGAGGCCTTCGGCACCAGGCCGGAGGAAGTGCTGTGTGCCATTGGTCCTTCCATCTGCCAGGATTGCTACGAGGTCAGTGAGGATGTGGCGGAGGAGTTTTCGACGGAGTTTGCAGGGCATGAGGATGCAATCCTGAAAAGGGGCAGGGCATCAGAAGAAGGGCAGAAATGGCAGCTTAACCTGTGGGAGGCAAACCGGGTGGTATTGACAGAGGCTGGGGTGCTGCCAGAGCATTTGGAAATTACGGATCTATGCACCTGCTGTAATTCCACATATCTTTTTTCTCATCGGGCGACCCAGGGAAAACGGGGAAACCTCGGCGCTTTTTTGAAATTGAGAGAGGAAAATTAAGGGATTTTTAAAGAAACTCCCATGACAGTTTCAGGTTTTCGGGGCATAGTGAAAATCGGGAAGGAGTGTGTGAAAACGATGACGCAGATTTTAGTTTGTGATGATGATAAAGAAATTGTGGATGCTATTGAGATTTATCTCACGCAGGAAGGATATGAGGTTATCAAGGCTTATGACGGGGAACAGGCGATTGCCGAACTGCAGAAAAACGACATCCAGCTTTTGATTATTGATATTATGATGCCACGGTTAGATGGCATCCATGCTACGTTAAAAATCCGGGAGACAAGCAGTATTCCCATCATCTTTCTATCTGCAAAGTCGGAGGACGCGGACAAAATTCTGGGATTAAACATCGGAGCAGATGACTATATGACCAAACCCTTTAATCCACTGGAACTGGTTGCAAGAGTAAAGTCTAATCTTCGACGGTATACCAGCCTGGGCAGCAGAGGAAATCAGGACACCAAAGAGGAAATCTATCAGGCGGGCGGACTGGTGATCAATGATGATACCAAGGAAGTGACGGTGGATGGAGAAAGTGTGAAACTGACCCCCATTGAGTATAATATTCTGCTTCTTTTAGTAAAAAACCAGGGGCGGGTTTTTTCTATTGACCAGATTTATGAGAGTATCTGGAACGAGGATGCGATTGGCGCTGACAATACCGTGGCGGTTCATATTCGTCATATTCGCGAAAAAATTGAGATTAATCCCAAGGAACCCCGTTATTTGAAGGTGGTATGGGGAGTGGGGTATAAGGTGGAGAAACAATAACATGAAAAATGGGAGAAAACGCAGAATGCTGGTCTGGTGCCAGCACTGGCTGGCAATGCTGGCAGCAGCCTGCATCTCTATTTTAATTGTGGGTTCTTCCGTGCAGGTGTCCATGATGAAATCCACCAGAAGCTATCTGGTGACACCATGGAATGTGGACAGCAGTAATTACGAGGAATCTTATATTTTCCGGGATATTCTTTCCAGCAATATCGCAGATGTGGCGCGCATTGCAGTGATCCGCAGTCAGCTGGAGACGAAAGGGGTCTATGATCCGGAAAAGGTCATTGATGTGACGGCCTATGTGAACCGGGCGGGAAACCTTCCGGAGCAGTATGTAACGGCCAGATATTATCTGGAGGATCTTCTAAAATGGAAAAAATTTGGGTTCGAGCGCAACTATGTGATCGTAGATGAGAACACTTTTTATGCGGATGTGCCCACTTATGCAGAGTCAGA
>CAKRNW010000056.1 GCA_934371505.1 uncultured Lachnospiraceae bacterium | reverse complement strand
TTTTGACAGACAGAAACGAAAATGGATGCTGTGCATGCAACTTTCCAGTGCGGTACTCCTGGGCAGCGACGCAGTGGCGTGGGCGTTTCGCGGTGTAAGTGGACAGACCGGCTATCTGATGGTACGGATCAGCAATTTTCTCGTATTTGCTCTCAGTGATGTCATGCTGCTTCTGTTTCACGGTTATGTGTGCTGTTACCGATTTGAAAAAGTGAAACCGGGAAAACGTCAGAATCTTCGGATCAAAGCAGTATATCTGATTGCATTGACCGGAATTTTTCTGGTGGTACTTTCCCAGTTTACTCATTTTTATTATTATTTTGATGCGGATAATTTTTATCACAGAAATCCGGCCTATGTTCTTTCCAGCATCATTCCCATGGCGGGATTGCTTTTGGATTTGTCTTTACTGATCCAATATCGAAAAAATATCAGTGGAGATATTTTTGTGTCCATGCTGTCCTATATAGCACTTCCTGTTCTGGCAATGGTGGCACAGATTTTTTACTATGGATTTTCCTTGATTAACCTTTCGATCTGTATTGCCATGATTCTTATGTTTGTGGTGTCTATGGTAGAACAAAACCGCAATCTGGCATACAAGGAAAAGGATGACGGAGTAGGATTTAATCCCAAGGAAAAGAGAGACGATGGAGAAAAGCATGTGGGACTGATCAATGTATCCAACCGTCTGGAAAGTATGTGCCATGGAAAACTGGAATACAGGAGTCGTGTGGGAGCGGGAACCATTGGTTTTGTCAGCAGAGAGGGAAAGGGATCAGTATTTTCCGTAACACTTCCCCTTAAAGTAGATCTGGATTACAAATCGGAAGAAAATACGGAGGAGATTCCGGATCGTATTGACGGAATTCACATTTTGATGGCGGAAGACAATGAGTTAAATCGGGAAATTGCAGCAAAGATATACAAACACATACGAAAATAAACGAAAAGAAATTAAAAACAATGATAACAAACAAAAAGTAATGATTATTTGTTTGCTATCGTTGTCTTTTTCTTACTTTTTATTATTTTAAGAAGATTTTCGTTAGTTTTTCTTTGGTTTTCGTGTATTTCTGGTAACGAATGGGAAGATCCAACCAGGTCTTCTTATCCACCATACTGCGGTAATGGGAGAAGGTCTCAAACCCGGCTTTTCCGTGATAGCCTCCCATTCCGCTCTCTCCCACTCCGCCGAAGGGCATGGCACTGGTGGCAAGATGGATGATGGTGTCATTGATACAACCTCCTCCGAACCGACAGGAGCGCAGCACTTTTTTCTGATTGGCGAGGCTTTCACTGAACAGGTAAAGCGCCAGAGGGTGGGGGTGGGCTTCCACGAGGTGGATGGCATCCTCCAGGGAATCATAGGTGAGCACCGGCAGGATGGGGCCAAAGATTTCCTCCCCCATCACGGCATCTTCCCAGGTAACATCCCTTAAAATAGTGGGTGCAATGCGTAAGGCTTCGGTATCATGCTGCCCTCCGCAGACGAGCTTTGAGGGGTCAATGAGTCCAAGAATTCTTTGAAAATGCTTTTCATTGATGATTTTTCCATAGTCGGGGTTTGCCAGGGGATCAGAACCAAACTGCCGGGTGATTTCTTTTTGCAGAGCCTCCAGCAGCTGATCACGGATACGGCTGTCACAGAGAATATAATCCGGTGCCACACAGGTCTGTCCGCAGTTCAGAAATTTGCCAAACACAATGCGCCGGGCGGCGAGCCCTATTTTCGCAGTGGAATCCACGATGCAGGGACTCTTCCCGCCTAATTCCAGAGTGACCGGTGTCAGATATTCGGCGGCACTGCGCAGCACTTCTGTGCCAACGGTTTTTCCTCCCGTAAAGAAAATCATATCAAACCGCTGTTGCAGCAGGGCATGGTTTTCTGCCCGCCCGCCGGTTACAACAGCTACATACTTCGGAGTAAAACATTCCTTCAGAAGCTGCTGAAGGACTTCGCTGGTACAGGGGGCATATGCACTGGGTTTTACCACTGCCGTATTTCCTGCGGCAATGGCATCGATTAAAGGATCCAATGTCAGGAGTACCGGATAATTCCAGGGACTCATGATCAGTACGGTGCCGTAGGGGGAGGGGGAACGGAAGCTTCTGGCAGCAAACTGGGCTATAGGTGTGGAGACACGCACATCCCTTACAAGGCGGCGAAGATGTTTTTTCATCCAATGAAGCTCGGACAAGGTAAGTCCGATTTCACACATGCTGCTTTCTATGGAACTTTTCCCCAGATCCTGTTTTAGCGCCTCACAGAGTTGCTTTTCATATCGCAGCAATGCCTGCTCCAGCCGGGTCAGCTGAGCTAGTCGAAAGGATACCGGCTGTGTGGCACCGGATGCAAAGAAGGCATGCTGTTGATACAATAGATTTTTTAATTCTTGTTCTGTCATGGAAGTTTCCCTTTCCCTATGTGCGGTTCTGGTGATTCGTCTTAAATCAAAAGGTGCTTTTTTACTATGGTAGAAGTCCGGGCGCAGTCTGTCAAGAAGACAATAACCGCATCAAAACAGAAAAGCTGGGAAAGCTGGTAGCAATGAAAGCATAGAAAGGAGCAGGTATGTGGGAGCAGATTTCCCTTTTTCAGGATTTCACGGAGGAGGAGCAGCAGCAACTTCAAAGACTGGGCTGCATGCGCAGGCAGAAATTTGATAAAAATCAGAGAATCTTTCACATGGGAGATCTTATACAGGAGATGGGAGTGTTGCTAACCGGGAGCATCAACATCGAAAATGTGGATGTTTGGGGGAACAAGAGCATTCTCGGGCATTTTACTGCAGGACAGACCTTCGCAGAAACCTATGCCCTGTGCGGAGAAATGGTCATGGTGGATGTGGTGACGGCAGAAGTTTCCGAGGTTCTTTTTTTGAATATAAAAAGAATGGAAGGAGAAAGAAACAGATCGTCCTCCTGGTATCCAAAGCTGCTGCGTAATCTGCTTCTTATGAGCAGTCAGAAAAATCTGATCTTAACCAATCGCATCTTCAGCATTTCTGCCAAGAGTGTGCGAGGCAGACTTCTTACTTATCTGAATACCCAGGCAGTGAAATCCGGAAGTACCTGTTTTTCCATTCCTTTTACCAGACAGCAGATGGCGGATTATCTCAATCTCGACCGCAGCGCTTTATCAAAGGAATTGTGTCGTATGCGGGATGAAGGACTGCTGGATTTTCACAAAAATCAATTTGTTTTATTTGAAAAAAATTAAAATTTTTTGAGACGGTGGTTATAACCACCGTCTTTCCTTTCCCTATGTCCTATAGTTGTCCGTGAAGTCAAACAAACACAACAACAGAAAGGCAGGAAAAACCATGTTTTGTTATCAATGTCAGGAAACAGCAGGATGTACCGGATGCACACAGATGGGGGTATGCGGGAAAAGTCCCCGAGTAGCGGGGATGCAGGATCTTCTGGTTTACACTACCAGAGGACTTTGTGCAGTGACCACTGCATTGCGGGCACAGGGGAGTACAATTCCCAGGGAAATCAATCATACGGTAACAGAAAATCTTTTTACCACGATTACCAATGCCAATTTTGATGAGGAAGTGATTGTGGCGCGTATTCGGGAAACTCTCCGGATGAAACAGGAGCTTTTCTCCGGTTTAAAAGAAACAGATTCTCTGCCGGAGGCTGCAAAATGGAACGGCAAGGAAGAGGAGTACGAGGCAAAAGCGATTACGGTAGGAGTTCTGGCCACCGAGGATGAAGATATTCGCTCTTTGCGGGAACTTCTCACTTACGGGCTAAAGGGTCTTTCTGCCTATTCCAGGCATGCCAATGTACTTTTGCAGGAAAATGAGGAAGTAGATGCCTTTTTACAGCGGGCATTGGCGGCAACGTTGGACGATACCCTTACCGTAGAGGATCTGGTGGCACTTACCATGGAAACCGGAAAATACGGAGTAGAGGGCATGGCACTGTTGGATAAAGCAAATACCCAGGCTTATGGAAATCCGGAAGTGACCAGAGTGAACATCGGTGTAGGCAGCCGCCCCGGTATCCTGGTTTCCGGTCATGATCTCCGGGATCTGGAAATGCTGCTGGAGCAGACCCGGGGAACCGGTGTGGATGTGTATACCCACTCTGAAATGCTGCCGGCTCATTATTACCCGGCTTTCAAAAAATATGATCACTTTGTGGGAAATTACGGAAACGCATGGTGGAAGCAGAAGGAGGAATTTGAATCTTTCCATGGTCCCATTCTCATGACTACCAACTGTATTGTGCCGCCAAAGGACAGCTACAGGGATCGGCTTTACACCACAGGTGCCGCCGGTTATCCGGGCTGTAAGCATATTGGGGGAGAAATCGGAGAATACAAAGATTTCTCAGAAATTATCAACCAAGCAAAACAGTGCCAGCCTCCTCAGGAAATTGAAACCGGGGAAATCGTGGGAGGCTTTGCCCACAATCAGGTACTGGCACTGGCAGACCAGATCGTAGAAGCGGTGAAAAGCGGAGCCATCCGGCAGTTTGTGGTGATGGCAGGGTGCGACGGCCGGGCGAAAAGCCGGAACTACTATACCGATTTTGCCAAAGCCTTGCCCGGAGACACCGTGATTCTCACCGCAGGCTGTGCCAAGTACAAATACAATAAGTTAAATCTGGGAGACATCAATGGAATACCCAGAGTGCTGGATGCAGGACAGTGTAACGATTCCTATTCCCTGGCAGTGATTGCCCTGAAGCTTAAAGAAGTGTTCGGACTGGAGGATATCAATGAACTGCCTATTGTCTATAATCTTGCATGGTACGAGCAAAAGGCAGTGATCGTGTTGCTGGCGCTCCTTTACCTGGGAGTAAAAAATATCCACCTGGGGCCTACCCTCCCCGCTTTTTTAAGCCCCAATGTAGCGAAAGTCCTCACGGAGAACTTCGGACTTTCCGGGATGATTCCTCTGGAGAATATCTCTTGAGAAGATAACTGATAATGTGATAATATAATTTATAAACGGTTTCCGGGAGGAATGGCAGATATGGTATTAAACAGTTCGGAACTGAAAGAACACATCCAGATTGTCAAGGGAGAAGTGCAGCTTCTCAATTACGAGGAAGCCCTGATCTATGCGAAAGGTCGAGCCTATGAGCGCGAACTGGATCGAATGATGAATCAGGAAAAACTGCCCTTTTCCAAGGCACAGGTATACCCGGAATTTATTCTGGGAAAATGCTTGATTGACGAGGGAACAGTGGATCATCCGAAACAGGTTTATGCAGTCTACTGCCTGACCCCGGAAACCTTGCTTTTAATCACGCCCAAAAAAGACGAACCCGTCTTATATAAAATCGTGGAAAACACGGAGTCGGAGAAGGATTCCAGTCCGCAGCTGTTTTTTCTCCGGTTTCTGGAGCAGACACTGCGGGATGACACAGAGTATTTGCAGAAAATCGAAGAAGAATGCTATGACATGGAGGAGGATATTTTTGTGGGAAACTGTAAACAGAATCCTGCTCCTATCATGCTGCAGTACCGGAAGCATCTGCTTACCCGCTGCTTTCACTACCAACAGATGGCAGATATGAGCGAAACATTGGAAAAAAATATCAACGAAATGTTCAGCCATAAGGAACTGATGATTTTGGAGGAATTTCACAGCAAGGCGGACCGGCTGGATCAGCATTGCGGAATGCTGCGGGAATATATGGTGCAGATCCGGGAACTTTACCAGCAGCAGATTGATATCCAGCAGAATCATACCATGCGGATTCTCACTATTGTGACGGCAATCTTTTCCCCCTTGACATTGATTGCAGGGTGGTATGGAATGAACTTTGTCAATATGCCGGAGCTGCATAGCCGGTATGGATATGCCACCATTGCAGTGCTGTGCTTTGTGATTATTTTATTGGAAATCCTCTATTTCCGTCATAAAAAATACTGGTAGCCAGTGGTTTACATAAAACAATTAAATGGATTGACCACGAGAAAAGGAGGTTCTTATAATGGGAAAATTTCATAGAGTCTTTGTGATTGTACTGGATTCCCTAGGCGTGGGCGCCATGCCGGATTCCGGGAAATTCGGCGATGTGGGAGTGGATACCTTCGGTCACATTGTAGATACGGTAGGACCGTTGCAGATGCCCAATCTGACCAGGCTGGGCTTTTTACAGATTCATCCCGGAAAAGGCATGGAGGCAGAGTCAGACCCCATCGGGCGTTACATGAAAATGTCCGAGGCGAGCTGCGGCAAGGACACCATGACCGGACACTGGGAGATGATGGGATTGAAGGTGGAAAAGCCTTTCAAAACCTTTACAGAGACCGGTTTCCCGCCGGAACTGATTGCAGAACTGGAGAAACGCTGTGGCAAAAAGGTCATCGGCAACAAGAGCGCCAGCGGCACGGAAATTCTGGAGGAACTGGGAGAGGAAGAACTCCGGGACGATTCCATGATTGTATACACTTCTGCAGATTCTGTTTTGCAGATTTGCGGTAATGAGGAAACCTTTGACTTGCAGAATCTCTACCGCTGCTGTGAGATTGCCAGAGAACTGACTATGAAGGACGAGTGGAAGGTGGGCAGAGTCATTGCCCGTCCTTATGTGGGAAAGAAAAAAGGAGAGTTTGTCCGCACCAGCAACCGCCGGGATTATGCCCTGAAACCCTTCGGTGCCACTGCGCTAAACGCTTTGCAGGAGGCAGGACTGGATGTGATTGCTGTGGGTAAAATCCATGATATCTTTGTGGGGGAGGGCATTACCGAAAGCCTGCACTCCCAGTCCTCCGTCAACGGCATGGAGCAGACGGTGGAAATTGCCAAGCGGGATTTCCATGGCTTGTGCTTTACCAATCTGGTGGACTTTGACGCGCTGTGGGGACACCGCCGTAATCCTCAGGGTTACGCACGGGAGATTGAGAAGTTTGATGTGGGTCTGGGCAATTTCTTGGAAGTGATGCGCCCGGATGACTTGCTGATCATCACCGCAGACCACGGCAATGACCCTACTTATACCGGAACTGACCATACCAGAGAGTATGTGCCTTTCCTGGCGTATTCTCCCGGCATGAAACAACATGGAGCCCTGCAGGGAAGTGATACCTTTGCGGTGATCGGTGCCACCATCGCGGATAACTTCGGCGTGAAGATGCCGGAGGGAACCATTGGAAGTTCCATTTTGAAAGAGTTAGAGTAAAAGGAGAATTTAGCGTATGCACATGGCAGATGCCCTTGTAAATCCGGCAGTTGCCGGAACCATGTATGCCTGCTCCACCGTGGCGGCAGGATATTCCATTAAGAAACTGAGAGAGGAAGAGGACTTCGACAAAAAAATTCCGGTGATGGGTGTTATGGGAGCCTTTGTATTTGCAGCACAGATGATTAACTTTTCCATTCCCGGAACCGGTTCTTCGGGACATTTGTGCGGTGGCATGATGCTTTCCGCCATTTTAGGACCCTACGCCGGCTTTCTTACCATGATTGGCGTACTGTTGATTCAATGCCTGTTTTTTGCAGACGGAGGACTGCTGGCACTGGGGTGCAATATCTGGAATATGGCGTTTTACGGGTGTTTCATGGGTGCCCTGCTGATCTGGAAACCAATGATGAAACATGGCGTTACCAAGAAGAAGATTACCATTGCCTCTATCGGTGGCTGCATCCTGGCATTGCAGTTAGGTGCATTTTCTGTGACCATTGAAACTCTGCTTTCCGGCGTGACGGAGCTGCCCTTTACCGTGTTTGTGGCAGCTATGCAGCCTATCCATCTGGCGATTGGCCTGGTGGAAGGCGTGATCACCGCAGCGGTGCTGTGTTTCGTCTACGATGCCAGACCGGAGCTGCTTTGGACAGGTGCGCCTGTGGCTGGAACAGAGAAGAAAGCAAAGCTGTCCTACAAGGCACTGGTCTGCGTGCTGGCAGTGGCAGCGGTTCTGATTGGTGGAGGACTGTCCCATCTGGCATCCGGCGACCCGGACGGACTGGAATGGTCTATGGAAAAAGTGGCAGGAACCACGGAACTGGAAGGACAGGGAGATGCCTATGACACGGCAGACCGCATTGTCTCCTCAACCGCAGTTTTGCCGGACTACGGTTTTTCTGATTCCGATTCCCCTGCGGGAACCTCCGTATCGGGAATCGTAGGCGGCGTGCTGGTCTGCGTGGTATGCGCCGGAGTCTGCTTCGTGATTCGCAGGACGAAAAGAAAAGCATGAGGAAGGACTTAGATATGCCATCAGAAAGTCATAAGAAAAAACAAAGACTGGAGGAGGTTCTGCGTGGACTGGGCAGCGTTGCAGTTGCTTTTTCCGGCGGTGTAGATTCCACCTTTCTTTTGCAGACTGCCCATGATACATTAGGAGACAAAGCCATTGCTGTTACCGTGGTGGCAGATGCCATGCCCGGACGGGAAATCAGAGAGGCGCAGGAATTCTGCCAAAAAGCAGGCATCCGCCAGATTTGCTGTACGGTTGACCAGCTGGCAATTCCCGGCTTTTCTGAGAACCCTCAGAACCGCTGCTATATTTGCAAGACTGCGATTTTTACCAAAATCAAGGAGATTGCAAAAGAGGAAGGCATGGCAGCAGTAGCAGAAGGTTCCAACATGGATGACATGGGCGATTACCGTCCCGGCATGGCTGCCATTTCCGAACTGGGCATCAAAAGCCCTCTGCGGGAAGCCGGCCTTTACAAGGCACAGATTCGGGAACTTTCCAAAGAGATGCAGCTTCCCACCTGGAAAAAACCTTCCTATGCCTGCCTGGCGACCCGTTTTGTATATGGAGAAACCATTACCGGGGAAAAACTGGAACGGGTGGACAAGGCCGAGCAGCTTTTGCTGGATTCGGGCCTTGAGCAGATGCGTGTCCGCGTCCACGGAAATCTGGCAAGAATCGAGGTACTTCCCCAGGACATCCACCGTCTCATGGAGGAAGAAGCCCGAGACAAGATTCAACAGGCATTCAAGGAATACGGCTTTGATTATGTTTCCGTAGATTTGAAAGGTTACCGCACCGGCAGCATGAATGAGACTATTCGGGAAAAATAGTTACTGTTCACTTGTATCTCGTTCCGGTAATGAAAAACAGCCTTCAGGCTGTTTGCCTTCAGGATAAGAAAAAACATTTGACAAAAAGTGCAGGTATGCTGTACTATATAATATGTCGCGAAAATAGTATACATTTTTGTGACATATCGAAGCGTGGCTCAGCTTGGTAGAGCGCTGCGTTCGGGACGCAGAGGTCGCAGGTTCAAATCCTGTCGCTTCGACTTTATCAAACGGCAATTCTTTTTACGAGAATTGCCGTTTTTTTCTTGACAAAACTTCACCTGTCGCGTATTCTTGAGCGTGTATCTGAATGCGAATGAGTCGCATTTGCATCAACACATTTTCATAAATACATATGTGACAGAAAGGATTGTTATGTGGAGTTTGATTTGCGAAGTGGCACTGGATGCCTTAATTGACAGTGTGAAGCTGCTGCCCTTTTTATTTATAACTTATCTGGCAATGGAGTACCTGGAACATAAAACCAGTGATAAGTCGAACCAACTCGTGGAGCGTTCCGGAAAGATTGGCCCTCTCTATGGCTCTCTATTGGGTATTGTCCCCCAGTGTGGTTTTTCCGCAGCGGCCACCAATTTATATGCCGGCAGAGTGATTACCCTGGGCACATTGATTGCTATTTACCTGTCCACCTCGGATGAGATGCTGCCGATTCTGATTTCAGAAAAAGTATCCATTCTTTTAATTTTAAAAATACTGTTTGTGAAGGTTGTAATCGGTATGATTGCCGGTTTTGCCATTGACTTTATCCACCAGAAATTTCTTCGCTTTACCCATATGAAAGACCCGCATCATCTGCCTGATATTCATCATATGTGCGAGCATGAGCATTGCCACTGTGATGAAAAAGGAATTTTTCCTTCTGCCCTGAAACATACCGTGGAGATTTTTGTTTATATTCTGGTTATCAGCTTTCTACTGAATCTGGTGATTGCTTATATTGGCGAAGATACACTTTCTTCTTTTATTTTAAATCGGCCGGTAATCGGTGAACTGGCAGCGGGATTGATCGGACTGATCCCCAATTGTGCCGCTTCTGTGGTGATTACCCAGCTTTACCTGGAAGGACTGCTTTCTGCAGGCCCTATGATGGCAGGACTCCTGGTCAGCGCAGGTGTGGGACTCCTTGTACTCTTTAAAGTCAACGATCACCCAAGGGAAAACCTGAAGATTCTTGGACTTTTATATGCAATAGGTGTGGTTTCGGGATTGCTTATTGAACTGTTTGGGATTACTTTACAAATGAAATAGTGCGAAAGAAACATGGTTACTAAAATGATACATACACATGATAAACTACCGGAAATTCCCATTTTTCCGGAGGATACCGGATTGAAAAAAACAAAACAAAGGGAAGAAGTATTTCAAATCCTGGCACTTGCTGAGGAACCGCTGGGAGCTCAGGAAATATACCAGCACCTGCTCACCCATACCGGAAATAAAAGTGCTTATGCAATTTCCACGGTGTACCGGATTCTGGCTGCCTTTGAGGAGAAAAATCTGGTGAGCAAATCCACTCTTCCCGGCGGAGAAAACGCAGTTTATGAGTTGAATCGCGGACACCGCCATTACGCTCTTTGCCTGGGGTGCCATAAGCTCATTCCACTGGAGCATTGTCCCTTTGAACACCGGATGCTGCCGGATATGAGTCGTTCTGAATTTACCGTGACAGGACATAAACTGGAACTTTACGGCTACTGCAAGGACTGTAAAGCTGCAGGAAAAGACAACAGAAAGGATAACGCGGATGAATGACACGATTGTCACTTTGAAAAAAGGAGAAGGACGTATCATTAAAGCCGGAGGACTCTGGATTTTTGATAATGAGATTGACACCATTACCGGAAGCTTTAAAAACGGAGAGCTTGTGAATGTAAGGGACTTTGACGGCTATCCCATGGGGCGTGGCTATATCAACCAGAACTCCAAAATCCGGATTCGGCTCATGACCCGGCACATTGACCAGCCCATTGATGAAGAATTTCTACGGATGCGGGTACAGAACGCCTGGGACTATCGCAAAACCACGGTGGACACTTCCAGCTGCCGTATTATTTTTGGTGACGCGGATTTTCTCCCTGGTCTGGTGGTGGACAAGTACGAGGATGTATTGGTGGTTCAGTGTCTGGCACTGGGGATGGAGGCTTTTAAGCTGACCATTGTGAACCTTTTAAAAGAAATTCTGAAGGCAGACGGTATCCAGATCCGCGGTGTCTATGAGCGCAGTGATGCCAATGAGCGCACCAAGGAAGGACTGACCAAAGTCAAAGGCTTTATCGGCGATGAATTTGATACCAGCGTGGAAATTCAGGAAAACGGCGTCCGTTATCTGGTAGATGTGGTTAATGGTCAGAAAACAGGATTTTTTCTGGATCAGAAATATAACCGCCTTGCCATGCAGCGCATCTGTAAAGGCAAAAAAGTGCTGGACTGCTTTACCCACATGGGTACCTTTGCCCTCAATGCAGGACTGGCGGGGGCGACGGATGTGACAGGACTGGATATCTCCGAGTATGCCATTCAACAGGCTCAGGAAAACGCCAAACGTAACCATCTGGAGCAGACGGTACATTTCCGTTGTGCCAATGTGCTGGATGAACTGCCGGGATTGGCACAGGAGGGAGAAAAATATGATGTTGTAATCCTGGATCCTCCGGCATTTACCAAATCCCGTGAAGCCACGAAGAATGCCATCAAGGGCTATCGTGAAATCAATATGAAGGGGTTAAAACTTGTGAAGGACGGCGGCTATCTGGCAACCTGCTCCTGCTCCCACTTCATGACCCAGGAGCTCCTGGCAAAAACTATCCAGGAGGCGGCCCGCTCCGCTCACAAACGGCTCCGCCAGGTGGAGTTCCGCACTCAGTCACCCGACCACCCCATCCTCTGGGCGGCAGACGAGAGCTACTATTTGAAGTTCTACATTTTTCAGGTGGTGGATGAGAAATAATCCTAAGAATGCTTATTTTATAGGGGTTCCGGAACAATTAATTCAGATTGGAATATTCATTTGCGCCCTTGTTGGATTGTGCTACACGATTTTCAAGGGAAAACGAAAATAGCCGCCATTACTGCGAATAATGACGGCTGTTGATAAAACAGTTATTTAATATATTCGGGTAAGCCGCTTCTCTGGCTTTCCCTTTTTCTGCGCATAATATAACATATCTTATGAGTTGATGCAAGGAAAAGTGTAAAACGGTTCATAATTTATAACATGTCATGTTTTCAGATGAAATTAGACGAAGTAAAAAATGGAATATCCAATCCTGTCGTTGCCGGGATTAACACAAACAGCAAACAATATAAAGCCACAGTAAAAAAGATGATGTCAGCCGGAAATGGTGCAATGTATGGCAATATCCAAGGAATAAAAAGGTATGAAGCACCATAGAAGTAATACAATTATGGTCAAATGAATAAATTATGGATATAATATAGGTAGCCATGTAGATTTAAAAGTGAAAAGAAAGAAGGTGTATCTATGCCAGAATCCGTATTTTGATTGATTTCAAAAGAAGGCTGCTGACGTACAAGCTCAATATGACATGTTGGTATAATAATAAATATTTCTTAAATTTTAGGAGCATCCTATTTACACAAATAAAATAGTAAGGTATTTTGAAGAGTGTATTTTGAAGAGGAAGTATTAAGAATATATTGGAAAGAGGTATATTGATAATGAAGAAGAAATTAATCACGGTTTTAATGGGTTTAATGCTTAGTGCCGGACTGATAGGAGGCTGCGGACAGACAAATAATAGCAGTGAGTCCGTGAAACAGGAAGAAACAGCAGAGGGAAAAGAATTGACAGGAACGATAGATGAGATAAAAGATTTCATGTTTGTTGTTACAGATAAGAATGGCACTTCATATGGCTTTACTTTTGAAGAAAAGCCGGAAGGTCTGGAGAATGTCAGCAACGGTGATACCGTGACTGTAAAATATACAGGAACAGTTTCTGAGGTAGACCCATTTGAGGGAGAGGTAATCTCTGTTGAAAAGACAAAATAATGCGCAGACGGTAATTAAAATATTTGCTGTTATTTTGCTTCCGTCCATGTTGCTGAATGCCTGTATGGGCACTCAGACAGGGCATGGACAAAAGATACCGGCTGCAACATACATGGGAGGCAGCAATACAATTGAAGAGGTATCTAAGGAGCTGAGATCTGCGGGAGCTTCCCATGTAGATATATTTCAGGAATGGGCAGCCGATTTTGCTGATACTGCCGGCAAAAATGCAATGCTTGAAGATACCTGGTCAGATCCGTATAAGCTGAAAGTAGATGTAGGTAAATGCATGGATGGCTGGGAGAAAGAGCATGACTATTCGGATGCTGACTGCAGAATGACAGCCTTTCTTCTGCTGGATGAGGTGCTGTCTGCAGAATCAACGGAAGAAGAGTACGAGGGTACTTATTTAATGTTTGACACAGAAGCGATAGATAATGTAGGAAGATATGAGACCATAAAAGAAGACAGAGATATATTTACTACACTATATGGTGAAAAAAGCGTAACGGATGATAAACACCCGGAAACTGTGTTTTCTGATAGCTGGGACAAGTATGGATTCAGGATAGATAGTGAGAACATGTCTCTTCTGAGCATAGTAATATATGATCCTTATTCTGACGTTGTTTTCGTAGGACATGCAGGGGTACTGATAAAGTGCAGTGATCACTATTTATTTGTAGAAAAGATTGCCTTTGAACAACCATATCAGGCAACAAGGGTGAACACTATGGATGAGCTGCTCGAAATCATGTCATTAAGACCGGAATATTTCGGAGAAGCTGCAGAAGCCGGACCGTTTGTTTATAATAATGGAGAATATGTAGGGGTTCTAAGTAGTTACGGAATATTAAAGAAAAATGCAACTATTCAGTACAGGTCGAAGCATTTACTGCTGAGACCGTAAGATAATGATTCAGTAATGCAAAATCCCATCGG
>CAKRNW010000055.1 GCA_934371505.1 uncultured Lachnospiraceae bacterium | reverse complement strand
GCCTTATTGCGGTAGTGATAAGGCTCCTCCATTCCCACCACCGGCTCCATGACCTTGTCCACTTCCTCCGGGGTAAAACCACCCAGCCGGATGAGGTTGTTCCGCACTTTTCCCTGCTTGAAGGCAAGCTGTTTCTCATAGGAAAGCGCCTGAATCTGACAGCCGCCGCACTGTCTGTGAAAAGCGCAGACCGGCTCACTCCGGTAGGGGGAGGGGGTCAGGATTTTCTCGCACCGGGCGTAGGCATAGTTTTTCTTGGGGCGGGTAATCCGCGCCTGCACCTCGTCACCGATGACTGCATCTTTGACAAAGAGGGTATAGCCTTCCACTTTGCCAATACCCTCTCCGTCATTTCCGATATCTTCAATTTTCACGGTTACAAGTTCATTTTTCTGATATGCCATAGGAAGTGTTTACTCCATTCTGGTGCTGTGGAGGTTGGAATCAAACAGGCGGTTGAATCCCATCCAGCCATTGTTATCCTGATTATTCTCCAGGATTTCTGCGAAGGTTTCCATCTTTGCATCGGTGTTATCCGCATAGGCGAGTGCCACCGCTTCCATGAGGGCAGGTTTCTTGGGGGAACCAAATTCATATTCCCCGTGATGTGCCAGGATGCAATGCTTTAACTCTGCCTCCAGGAATTGAGGGAAACCGGGAATCTGTCTTGCCTTCTCCGATACCATTTCACTGCCCATGACGATGTGACCTAAAAACTGTCCTTCATCGGTGTAATCATTTTCCGGGAAAAGGGAAATCTCCCTGGTTTTTCCCATATCATGGCAGATAGCGGAGGTAATCAGCAAGTCCCGTTTCAGCAACGGGTAGGCGGTGCAGTAGTAATCGCAGAGTTTCGCCACGCTTAAGGAGTGCTCCAGCAGACCGCCCACAAAGCCGTGGTGGATGGTTTTTGCCGCAGAGGATTTACGGAATTTCTCGATAAAGGCGGTATCCTCCCGGAAAAAGGCGTTCAGTAACTGATTTAAATGGGGCTCCTTCACGGAGTCCACCAGAGCCAACAGTTCTTTATACATTTCATCGTTATTCTTTTTGCTGACCGGCAGATAGTTGGCAGGGTCATACTCTCCCTCTTTGCAGCAGCGGATGCGCTTGACATTAATCTGTAACGCCCCCTGGAAATTGTTCACATCGCCGTAGACTTCTATGTAATCTAAGGTGTCATATTCATCAATTCCCGCGCTGTTGGGATCCCAGATTTTGGCATCGATGGTGCCTGTTTTATCCTGGAGAATCACAGTGTCGTAGGGTTTGCCGTTCTTGGTCACTGCGGACTGTTTATGCTTGCAGAGATAGATGTCGAGCACTCTGTCTCCTTCTTTGTATTCCTTAATGTACTTCATTGGTTATGCCTCCTCATTTATTCAAAAACTCCCAAATCCAGGGAAATTTCCATTTCGCGGTACTCATCCTGTCCCCGGCGCTCGATGATCAGTGTCACATTGCTTTCCGGCTCCGCCTTATACAAAGCCTTGGTCAGATCCTCCATGCTCAGAATCTGGTTTTCGCCGAACTGCACAATCACATCCCCACTCTGGATTCCCACATTCATGGCAGGGGAACCCATCTCGATGGAAGTGACATAGGCTCCATAAGGCACACCCTGCCGGCTGTTCGCCAGCTCCGGAATGTCGGTGCCGCGGACACCCAGATAGGCGATGGGAACACCGTTGGACAGCTTTTCCACCACCTGTTTCAGTTCAGAGATGCCGATGGCGCTCACCAGATTTTTCATGTCCGATGCGTTGTAGCTGTTGTCAATAATACCCAGTATCTGCCCCTTGAGGTTGATAATCACCCCGGAGGCACTGGTACTGCCGTAAATACTGGTGGTAAGCAGTTTGAAATTGTTGTCCACCAGATTCAAATTCGTCCCTGTGGATGTGATGGTTCCGTAGCTTACCGAATCCACGGTTCCCGTGGGACTTCCGATGGCGATAACGGGACTTCCCGGCAGGCTGGCGCCGTTGGAGCTTCCCAACTCCGCGATGCAGATGGAATTCTGGGTCATCTTGGACAGATTTTCCAATTCCACCGTAAAGACTGCCAGTCCGGTGTTGGCATCACTCTGTTTTAACTCTGCCACGCTCATGCTGCCATCGGTAAAGGTAATCAGGATGCTTTCTGCCCGCTCCGTCACACTTTTCCGGGAAAGAATCAGCAGCTGCTTGCCGTTATTGCCAATGATGACACCGGAGGTCTGACCCTTGCTCTGGTACACATTATCGAACCAGTCCACATCATTTTTCACGCCAGTGACGGTCACCAGGGCTTTTTCTGCCTCGTCTGCCACCTGTCCAAGGGCATTGTACAAGGTTTTATAATCATCAATATCCAGTTGGAAATTGGCAAACATCTGGGTCAGCTGTTGATCTACGATGCCCTCTGTCTCCTCATAGCTGGGACTGTTGTCCTGCTGTTCTTCCTCCTTGTCCGTCAACATTTCCTCCGGGAGAACCTCGTTGACTTCCTCCGGGAATTCCACCACCTCCGGCTCTTTTTCCGGATAAATCCAGTTGCTTAACACCGGCTCTAAAATGGTAAATACCAGGCAGGCAATCAGTGCAAAAAGCACTGCCATCACTGCGGTGATAATGGTTCTCCTTGCCAGTTTCTTTTTGTTTAACGGACGCTCCTTGATGCGCTCCTTCATAAAGTCAGAGTCCTGTTTCGGCTCTGCCTGTGGTTGATTCTTTTCTTCCATATTGAAAACCGAACCTCACTTTCACTCCCCTTAGTATATCTGATTCCCCCTGTAAAGTAAAGAAAGTGATTCGGTGGTACGAGTGACAGTAGTATTTTTGTCGGCGATATGATATGATTTGTCTTATGAATAAGAAAGTATATCGAACACTGGAATACAATAAAATAATTGACCGGCTGGTGGAGAAAGCCGGTTCCGCGCCGGGAAAGGATTTATGCCGGAAGCTTCTTCCTTCCACAGATTTGCAGGAAATCGAAACCTGGCAGATGCAGACACGGGATGCCCTGACCCGTCTCTTCGGCAAAGGGAGCATCAGTTTTGGAAGCAACACAGATTTGGGCTATGCCATCAAATCCCTGGAAATCGGCAGTTCCCTGTCCTGCTCGGAGCTGTTAAAAATCGCGGGCATGCTGGAAAACACTGCCCGGGTAAAGGTCTACGGCAGAAGTGAAAAGGAGGATGTACCCGATGATTCCCTGGATGAAATGTTTCGTTCCCTGGAGCCGCTGACACCCCTTTCCTCGGAGATACGGCGGTGTATTCTGGCAGAGGATGAGTATGCGGATGACGCCTCCCCCAATCTGAAACGAATCCGGCGGCAGATGCTGTCCACCAACGATAGGATTCACACTCAGCTGAACAATATGGTAAATGGCTCCTACCGCACCTATTTGCAGGATGCAGTGATTACCCTGCGTGACAACCGTTACTGCATCCCCGTCAAGGCGGAGCACAAGGGAAATGTGCCCGGCATGGTGCATGACCAGTCCTCCACCGGCTCCACTTTATTTATCGAGCCTGCCGCTGTAGTTTCCTTAAATAATGAACTTCGCCAGCTGGAAATTGAGGAAATCAAGGAGATTGAAGTCATTCTCGCCACCCTCAGTGCGGAGGCATCCGCCCACACTCGTGAGCTTGCCAACGACCAGGCGGTGATGACACAGCTTGACTTTATTTTTGCAAAAGCATCCCTGGCAATGGAGCAGAATGCCACCATGCCGATTTTCAATACGGAGCATTATGTGAATATCCGCAAGGGACGCCACCCCTTACTGGACAAGAAAAAAGTGGTGCCCATCGACATTCATTTGGGAAAAGATTTCGATTTGCTGGTGATTACCGGCCCCAATACCGGCGGTAAGACCGTTTCCCTGAAAACCGTGGGACTGTTGACTCTCATGGGTCAGGCGGGACTGCATATTCCGGCATTGGATCGTTCCGAACTTTCGATTTTTACAGAAGTTTATGCGGATATCGGGGATGAGCAGAGTATTGAGCAATCTTTAAGCACCTTCTCCTCCCATATGACCAGTATCGTATCCATTTTGAAACATGCGGATGAAAATTCCCTCTGTCTCTTTGATGAATTGGGCGCGGGGACTGACCCCACAGAGGGTGCTGCATTGGCGATTGCCATCCTGAATTTTCTCCATGACCGTGGCATCCGCACCATGGCGACTACCCACTACAGCGAGTTGAAGGTGTACGCATTGTCCACCCCCTTTGTGGAAAATGCCTGCTGTGAGTTTAATGTAGAAACCCTGCAGCCCACCTACCGGCTGCTCATCGGTATTCCCGGAAAAAGTAACGCCTTTGCAATTTCGTCCAAATTAGGGCTCTCCGATGAAATCATTGAAGCAGCGAAGACCCAGATCAGTCAGGATAAGGAAAGCTTTGAGGATCTGCTGGCAGATTTGGAGAAAAGCCGCATCACTATAGAGAAGGAACAGTTGGAAATCCAGGCAAACCGGAAGGAAATCCAGTCTCTGAAAAACCGTCTCCGCCAGAAGGAGGAGAAAATCGACCAGTCCCGTGACCGGATTCTCCGGGAGGCAAACGAGGAGGCGAAAGCCATTCTCCAGGAGGCAAAAGAAGTGGCTGACGAAACCATCCGGGATTTCCAGAAAGCGGATGCGGAAGGCATTACCATGAAGGAGCTGGAACGGCGCCGTCAGAATGTGCGGGATAAGATTGCCGCGAAGAATGAAAAACTGGCAGTCAAAGCTGAGCCACCCAGACATAAGGAGTTAAAGCCCAGCCAGTTGAAAAAAGGGGACAGCGTGAAAATTCTTTCCATGGGTCTTACCGGCACTGTCAGTACTCTGCCGGATTCCAAGGGAAATCTTTTCGTCCAGTGCGGCATTATCCGCTCCCAGACCAATATCAGGGATTTGATTCTGGTTCCGGATCCGAAACCTGCTGCTCCGGTATTACAGCGTACCGGCTCCGGCAAGATCAAAATGTCCAAGTCTGCCAGCGTTTCCACAGAAATCAATCTGCTGGGCATGACAGTAGATGAGGCGCTTCCTGCTCTGGACAAATACCTGGATGATGCCTATCTGGCGCATCTGCCCAGCGTGCGGATTGTCCACGGAAAGGGAACCGGTGCCCTGCGAAATGCAGTGCAGAATCATTTGAAACGGATCAAGTACGTTGCATCCTACCGTTTGGGTGAATACGGAGAAGGTGACGCAGGTGTCACAATAGCAGTGTTTAAAGAAAAATAAGGCAGGTAAACTATGGTTAGCAAACAAAAAATTCTAATCGTCGACGACGATAATAATATTGCGGAGTTGATTTCCCTTTATCTTACAAAGGAATGTTTTGAAACCAAAATCGTAAATGACGGCGAATCCGCTCTGCTTGCAATGGATTCCTTTGCACCGAACCTGATTCTGCTGGATCTGATGCTTCCCGGCATCGACGGATATCAGGTCTGTCGTGAGGTGCGTTCCAAGTCCTCCACCCCCATTATCATGCTCTCAGCTAAGGGCGAGGTCTTTGACAAAGTGCTGGGGCTGGAACTGGGTGCAGATGATTATATGGAGAAACCCTTTGATTCCAAGGAACTGGTTGCCAGAGTGAAAGCCGTTTTACGACGCTATAAACCCGCCACTGTGGAGACTCCCGCACAGGATATCAAAGGTGTGGAATATCCGGATCTGTCTATCAACCTGACCAATTACTCCGTGATCTATATGGGTCATACCATTGACATGCCTCCGAAGGAATTGGAGCTTTTATATTTTCTGGCCTCCTCTCCCAACCATGTTTTCACCAGGGAACAGCTTCTGGATCAGATCTGGGGCTATGAATATATCGGGGACACCCGCACCGTGGATGTACACATCAAACGTCTCCGGGAAAAAATTAAGGATCATGATTCCTGGAAAATTTCCACCATCTGGGGTGTGGGTTACAAGTTTGAGGTAAAGGCGTGAGAAAGACTCTCTACTTAAAATTTTGTCTTGCATATTTGATCTTTGGCTTCTTCGGCTTCATCATCGTGGCTACCTTTGTATCCAGCATGACCTTCGAGCATCTGCGCCGGGAAAAAGCCGATGCGCTTTACAAGGAAGCCACACTGATTGCAAATACCTATGCAAGCGACCTGTATGACAACAACACGACTCTGGATACGGTAAAGTACCAGCTGGATGCCCTGGACACCTATCTGTCTGCCACCATCTGGATCATCAATCCTTCCGGTCGTATGATTCTGGATTCCTCCGCTCCCATGGATGTGGAAAACGAAGTGGTGGTAGAAAACTTTGATCCTACGGTGACCCAGGGCTCCTACTATACAGTAGGCACCTTTTTTGACAGTTTTGATGAGAAAATGATCAGTGTTTTCGCTCCCATCACTTCCAATTATATGGTAAGGGGCTATGTGGTCATCCACTATCCCATAAGCAGTATCCATGCCTCCAGCGACAGTCTGTTGAATATTTCCTACATTATGCTGGTGATCCTGTTCCTTTTGTCCCTGATTATTGTCATTTTCTTCACGGAGATGGTCTATATACCTCTTCGCAAAATTACGGAAGCCACAGAACAGTACGCTGCTGGAAATATGCACTATGAGTTTTCCGTGGACAGTGAGGATGAGATGGGCTATCTGGCGGCATCCTTAAACTACATGGCAAGCGAAATTGCCCGTTCCGAGGATAACCAGAAAAAATTTGTGGCTAACGTGTCCCACGACTTCCGCTCTCCTCTGACTTCCATCAAAGGCTACCTGGAGGCCATGCTGGACGGTACCATTCCACCGGAAATGCATGAAAAGTATCTGACCATTGTATTAAACGAGACAGACCGTCTGACCAAGCTGACCAATTCTCTGTTGACTCTGAACAATCTCAATACCAAAGGAGTGATGCTGGAGCGCACCGACTTTGATATCAACCAGGTCATCCGCAACGTGGCTGCCTCCTTTGAGGGAACCTGCAGGCAAAAAAATGTGGCCATTGAACTGGTTCTCGTAGGCGACTATCTCTATGTAAACGCTGATATGGGCAAAATCCAGCAGGTTCTGTATAACCTGTTGGACAATGCCATTAAATTCAGTCATCATGATTCCGCCATTAAAATTGAGATAACGGAAAAAAGAAGTAAGATCTTTGTGTCGGTAAAGGATCGGGGAATCGGTATCCCGAAAGATGATTTAAAATTGATCTGGGATCGTTTTTATAAATCAGATCTCTCCCGTGGTAAGGATAAAAAAGGAACCGGCCTGGGCTTATCCATTACAAAAGAGATTATCCATGCCCACGGCGAACATATCAATGTCATCAGTACGGAAGGTGTAGGGACAGAATTTATCTTTTCTCTGCCCAAATCCGATATCGATGATGAGGAAGTATAAAAGAGTGCCATTTTGTGGCACTCTTTTCTTTGATGCTTTTCATTTATGTTTCTTTATAGTTCCTTTTTCGGCTTTCTTCCACAGCTCTTCCGTTCGGTACAGAAACCACTGACCTCGCACTTGGGCATAAAATAATGATCGACCAGATACTTCCACTCTTCTGAATAATCGCTGAGTGCCTTGCAGATGTCCTGCATCAGCTGGCGATACTCCCAGTAGGCTCTGGTACACATACGCTGATGGCTCATCTCGATGAGACTACGGACATTGCGCTTGTCCACAATCTTGGTAGTCATGCCTAACGGCAGAAGCAATGCCGCATCCTCTCTGGGGATTTCACATTCACTTTCCAGTTCTGCACAGGTTTGGGTGATCATCTCCATTGCCTGCACATATTTCTCTTTTGCCACAGGATCTGCTTCAATCTTTGGTGGAATCACGTAGTCAAAATTTTGGTAATTGATATACCGGGTGCTTGCCTGTAATCTGGTTGGAGCCCCGCCGATGTGGGTATACCATTCTCTGATCACTCTGGCGGAATAGCCATCCAGAATCAGTTCTACGTTGACATATTCCATCACTCTTCCATGTCCGGAAATAATGCAGTCCAATCCACGTTTATAGTTTTTCTCCTGATCCGACAGATCAGAACCCCAACAGATTCCTGCTCTCTCACCCATTAAGGTAATCGGATTTTTCGTTGTCTCTTTAATGATTGTTACCGTTCCCATTGACCTTTCCTCTTCCCTTTACTGCCCGTCTGTCACTGGTGCCGCTGTCCCGTTTTCCACAGTAAATTCTGCAGTCACCCAGTATGCAGCGGTAAAGTCCGCATAGTTTTTGGCAATCCGGTATGTTCCATCCGGCAGGGTTCCGTAGAGATCTTTCCAACCGAATTCGTAGGTATCCGTACAACCATCGGGAAGCCATAACAGTTCTCCTGTAATGGCACTGCCGGATCCTTTCTGCTTCAGATCATACCAGGTATCATTTTGTAATACCTGCACTACGTAGTCCTGACTGTAGGAAAGATCAGAACCGGAGGTATTTTCCACAAGAACGGTAGCTCCATCGGGAGTGAGAAGACCCGCATCCTCTGCAAAAATCATGGTCAGTCCCTCCAAGGCGGAATCTTCCAGATGCACCGCACTACCTTTTTTTAATTGGTTTCCACAGCTAATCATAGAGAAAGACAGGCACAGTATCATACCTGCTGCTATCATATGTCGTAATCTTGTCTGTTTCATTTTCTGAATCATCCCTTTCTGCAAATTGTAACTTTCATAAATGAGGTTTACCGGCGATCTCCCGGCAGATATGTTGCCCGTTCGCCTCCGATAAATTTCGCTCTGGTTCTGGCACATACCAGATTTGCTTCGCCAATCCTGGAAATTGACAGACGTACCGGAACTGCCACATCCCGCAAATGCATACCGATCAATGTGTCTCCGATATCCATGCCCGCCTCTGCCCGGATATGCTCTACTGCCACCGGCTGTTCCATATATTTATATGCCATCGTTGCAAAAGATCCACCGGCTTTGGGCTGGGGCACTACATTTACGATCTCATACCCTCTGGCGCGTGCTGCTGCTTTCTCCAGAATAAGCGCTCGGTTTAAGTGTTCACAGCACTGGGCTGCCACATAAATTTCCTTTTCATTCGCCCCACGATACACACCGCTAAACAGTTTTTCTGCCAGTTCCGGTCTGGAATCCGAACCGATTTTAGCTCCTGCCACTTCACTGGTGGAACATCCCACAACCAGCAAATCTCCGGGTTCTAACTTTGCGATTTCCAAAAGTTCTCTGGTTACTTCATAAACCTCTTGCTCAATATCACTCATAACAATCTACACGGTCCCTTCTATTTTATATCGAACCACATAACTGTCTTTGCCCTTTTCCTTGACCTCATACATTGCCATGTCGGCCTCATGAATCAGGTCTTCATACTCTATTTCTGTTCCCAGGGCAACAACCACTCCAATACTGCAGGTCACCTTCATAACTCTGCCTGTCTCGGTATTGACCACTCCTTTGCGGATTTTATTCTGCAGTCGCTCCAGAACCAATTTCACATCATCCGTGTTCCGGCGCTCCAGCATGCAAAACATGAATTCGTCTCCACCGTTTCGTCCCACATTCCCGGATATGCTTTCCCGCAGGCATCCGGCCACATACTTCAGCACCTCATCGCCCTGCTGATGTCCATAGTACGTATTAAAATCCTTAAAGTTATCCACATCCATAAAGCCCACTACCACTTTGGCCTTCATGTCATTTGCCCGGCTCACCATCCGCTTTACACAATCATTGATGGACTGTTTATTATAAATACCGGTCAGAAGATCACTGGTTGCTTTTTTCTCCAATTGCAGCTGTTCATTCTGTTCCCGCCGGCTCTCCTGCTCCACATGTTCAATGAGGGAATTGATCTGACGGGCTATATATCCGATTTCCCCCTGCCCCTGTACCAGTATGCGGAGGGAATAGTTTCCTGTCTCCTGAATCCGCTTTAAGGTATATTCCATCTGCTCAATGGGATGTATAACCTGACCGGTGACAAAAATATTTCCTGCCAGAATGATCACTGTCACACTGACTGCGGTGATAATAAGCAGAATCAGGTAGTTTCTTGAATCCTGGGCACGGTTGGTCAGGCAGGTGGTAATATTCATCAGCCAGCTGGTATTGTCGATTGTGGAATAATAAGTGATGTAGGTCTTTCCGTTGGCCTTGAAGCTGAACTGTCCGTTGGGATGTCTGTCCAGATAGATATTCTCCCATTTTTTCCGGTAGGCAGCATACATCTCCTCTGTGGGCGTATAGGATTTTAACTCTCCATCTACCGCATAGCCCTGTGTGATGGTTTCACCATGCCCATCACTAATATAGAGCACATCATCAGCAGACAGCGCCGTATCTGTACAGAATTTATCAAAATAGGAAACACTGATTTCTTCCGCCACATAGCCAATCACTTCCTCATTCCGTGTAATGGCTTTGCAGGCAAGGACAAGCCTCTTTTTTCCTTCCTCTGTCTCTCTCTCCACAACTCTTCCGATAGAAAAGTCCCGGGAAAGATTTTCTTCCGGAATATTTTGAAGTTCACTGTAACTGTCAGAGTCGAACTCCTCCGTGGAGGATACCACCTTAAAATCCCGGTTGATTAAGGAGATACTGATTATATAGGGGTTATTTAACTTATTCTGATCCAGCATATCCTGCACATAGCGCTGTGTCTGCGCATCAACCTCGCTTTTTTGCTTCAGGCTCTGTTCCATCAGGTTTCCAACCATCGCATATTGGGAAATAACCTGCAATTCGGATTTTCTCGCTTCATAGAATCCGTTGATATTGAGTGTCGTTGTCTCACCTATCGACTTCAAATTTTCTTTTGTAATCCGATTGATCGACTGGTACCGGTTGTAAGTCAAAATTCCAGTCATAAGATAGAGAGGTACCAAGGAAAACACAATAAGAAAAATAAATAAAGACTTTTTGATCTTCATATTGGCATCCTCCTTTACAATATATGTGTCTATATTACTACATTTTACAATTTCTTACAACCGCGTTCCGTGTCCAGACCATATGTGATCAGGTTACCAGCACACCGTACCGAAGCTGTTTCCATCGGCATCGGTGACAT
The DNA here is from genome assembly GCA_934371505.1 of uncultured Lachnospiraceae bacterium. Classification (GTDB taxonomy): domain Bacteria; phylum Bacillota; class Clostridia; order Lachnospirales; family Lachnospiraceae; genus UMGS2037. The sequence continues at coordinate 3,233 of CAKRNW010000055.1, read as the reverse complement.
CAATTTTAAAATTCTGGAAATCATCTCCATCTGCATAAATGACGGTATGATACCGGGAAGCATACTGAATCATGGATAGCCACCGGATGTCCTCCCACTGGCTCTGGTTCGTGCTTACCGTCAGAGTGGCATGGATATCCGGCTCCGCCAAAAGCATAAGAGATGTCAACGGACTGGTCTGATCAACGAAAAGAAGTCCGCTGATGGACTGGGCAAATTTATCTGCCTCCTGCTGCCATGACGCATACTCTGCATCGCACCGCCGATCCGGCAAGTCATAATTTTCCCTAAGATACTCTCCCAGATACCGGGTTACCTTCACCGCACCGGAAAGATTTAAGTGGGAATCTGCATCCAGGCAGTCCGTATCGTAATCCACCACATCCATATCCAGAAAATTCAGATAAGGCACCTCACAGGCATCCGCTATCTCATAGCCCAGATTGGCTTCCCGCTGTTTGTCCCCGCTGGCTGGGAAAGGCAGGTAGGTCAGCACCACATCAATGTCTCTTGCTTTACATAAATTCAGAATTTTCCTCAGATATTCCACGCCCACAGTGTCGCTGCCGCAGACTTCGCTCCTGTCCAGTTTCACAGCTGTCTGGGGCACTGCCACCGAGTAACCGGGAGCTGCACCTTTGTAAGAAAGAGGCTGATAATGGAAATCCTCCGCTGTCAGTTCGCTCCATCTGTCATGATAAATGATAAAATCCGCCAGAAATTCCGCTTTTTCCCCCGCGGTGTCAAACAGGTCGTTCACCATCCGGATTTTGTTCCAGGAAAAAGGGATGGCATCCAGGGAAACATGGGTCTGGTTCACACTCACCAGGGAGGTTTTCTGGTTTTCACTTAAATAGGATAAATCCAGCACTACCACTCTGGGATCCGTGTAGTCTAACGCGTTGACCAGCACCCAGTAGGTGGTGGCAAGCTGGTTGCCGTGTCCCGCCATATTGTAGGAACCGATGCCCTGCTCCTGCCATAACTGGAGGGGCAATACCCCGTTGGAGGTATGGCTGGTGCCCAGAAAGAGCACATCAAAATTTTCCTCCGCCTCAAAAAATGCATCGTACATCTGCGCCGAGGTTTTCCGCTCAAACACCCTGGAAAGTCCCACCCCAATAAGACAGAGCCCCAATGTGAAAAGTAATGCCTTTATCAGATTTTCAGCCTTCGTCTGCATAAAAAACAACATCCTTTTTCTTTGCTGGCAGATTGCCCTCTGCCGCAGGGTAGCCCAGTGCCGCCATACACCATACCCGGTGTCCGGCAGGAATACCGAATTCACCTAACATGTCACGGATAACCTCATCCTCCCAGAGATAAAACAGAGGGTTAAGCCAGGTGGAGCCGATTCCATAGGAATGTGCCGCCAGGAAAATATTTTCCGCCGCACAGGAGGCATCCTGACATCCGGTGGCATTGCGGATATCGTTGGAAATGAGAATGAGACAGGCTGGATTTTCAAAGCCGTAGGCCTTGACCTTGGAGAAGGCTGCACGCTCCTTCACCACTTCCTTAATATGCCGGATATTTTTCTCATTCTGAATCACGGTAAAACGCCAGGTCTGCATATTCCGTCCGGTGGGGGCATAGTAACCTGCTTTCAAAATCATCTCCAGTTTTTCCGGTTCAATCTTTTTATCGGTAAAACGGCGGATGCTGCGTCTGGACAGGAGTGCCTGCATGACGGGATTCATCAGTTCCTCATCGCCCCGGCTTTCCCACAGACTGCGGATGGCTTTTCTGTCGATTTTGCCCATGCGGTTTCTGGGCAGTGCCTCCACCACCACATAATGCTGGGGAAGCTTGTAGCGTTCCATTCTGGATGCCAGAAAGGTCTGAAGTCCACCCACGGTGAAACCGGTGCCCACTGCCACATACAGGACAGGCACCTGACCCAGCACCTCGTTGGTGTCATGGACGCCGATACAGGCACATTCTTTTACAAACTCGTACTGACAGGCGATATTTTCCACCTCGATAGGGGAAACCTTCTCACCGCCCACGTTGATGATATCGTCAGCCCGTCCCAGCATGTACACATAGCCGTCGGCATCGGTATATACCATATCGCTGGTGATCAGCCAGCCGTCTTTCAGGGTTTCCGCAGTCAGCTCCGGACGGTTCCAGTAACCTGCCATCTGCATGTCACCCCGCAGTGCCATCCGTCCGGGATGCTCTCTGTCGCTCCGGATAGGTTCCCCTGCTTCATTTAAAACCCGGACTTCCACATTGGGCAGGGGTTTTCCCACCGCGCCAATCTGGTCGGGATGGGTTGACACTTCTGTCACATTGGTAAAGAGTGCCCCGCCGGACTCTGAGGAGCCCCAGGTGTTATAGATGGTAGTATGGGGCAGTTCTGCGGTGAGGCGTCTGCGCTGGGCAATGGTGAGGCTGCCTGCACCAACTTCGATATAGCGGAATTTGCTCATGATGGGCACAAACTGATCCTGCATCTGTCCACGGAGGATTTCCATGGAGGCAGGAACGGCAGCCATGGCGGTGCAGTCAAAGGCGGTCTGGTTATTTTCCACTTCCTTTGCAAAGGCAAAGCCATTCTGTAGAACCACCATGGCACCCTGATAGAGTGTCGCCCGGAGCACCCGGAGGGCAAAAGAATGGTTTAAAGGAAGGGGGAGCAAAAGCCGCTCGTCCTCCCGGATACCAATACCCTTTATGGTGTTGGATAAAATGTTATAAACTGCCTTATAGGTAAGGATGACGCCTTTGGGTTTACCGGTAGTTCCGGTTGTAAAAAGGAGCTCCGCCATATCCTCCGGCTTGGGCATTGTATAGTCCGCATAGGTTTCCGGTGTGGGGGCAGCGTAAAGCTGTTTCATGGAAGAAACGGTACAGTGCCCGCCCCAGTCTTTGCCGGATTTCTCTTTCATGGGTTTATCAGTGAGAAAGAGGGCTGCCCGGGCGTCCTCGTAGACGGCAGCGGCGTTCTCCGCGGTGGTATTTTTGTCGATAAAGACGGCGATAGCGCCGGCATACTGGATGCCCAGGTAGACTGCTGCCATTTCCGGTTTGGAGAGAGCCGTAAAAAGAACCCGGTCACCGGGCTTTATGTCCATAGTCCTAAGGGTGGTTCCAATGGTCTGTATGCGTTCCGCCAGCCGGGCGTAGGTGAGGGTTTCTTTTTTGAATGCCACAGCGACAGTGTCAGGCCTGGTATGGGCGAGTTCCAGAATCCGTTGTACGAGAGTGTTCACAGGGGTACTCCTTTT
>CAKRNW010000054.1 GCA_934371505.1 uncultured Lachnospiraceae bacterium | reverse complement strand
GGAGAACACACAATGGAAAAAGTCACAATCAAAGATATCGCCAGAGAGGCAGGCGTTTCAATTTCAACCGTATCCAATGCGTTAAACGGCGTGGATGTACTGAAACCGGAGACGAAGGAGCACATTCTTGAGGTTGCCAGCAGACTCCGGTATATCCCCAATCTCAACGGAAGAAATCTCAAATCCAAATCCACCAACACCATTGGATTTTTCGTCACATCCATTCAGGGACCCTACTTTGCAACCCTGGCGGATAAAATGTTCTGGGCATGCAAACGCCATGGCTATGAGATGAACATTTTTATGACCTACGGAGGCAAATCCGCCATCAACAACATACTCGGCAGAGTGGTGGATGGGTGCGTCATTTTCTCGGAGGATGTGGATGACAACGATGTGGAACAGATTCTCCGGATGAAGGTTCCCACTATTTTCCTGGATCGGGATGTGGTGGAGGAACGGGCATCCAGCGTTCTCTTTGACTCCTACCGGGACGGTGAAATCGCGGCGGAATACCTGATCAGCAAAGGTGTCACCAGACCGGGACATGTTCAGGGTATTCTTTCCCATTATGATGCCAAAGGCAGATGGAACGGTTTTCGGGACTGTTTCGCCAGACACGGCATTGAGATTGAACCGGAAAATGTCTTTGAAGGCAAATTCCAGAGAGAGACAGCCTGCAAAAACACCAAACAATTCCTGGAGGAAGGGAAGCCACTGCCGGAGGCTTTCTTTGCAGCCAACGACTTAAGTGCCATCGGCTGTATGGACGCGCTGCTGGAGGCAGGCTGCAGAATTCCGGAGGATGTGATGGTTGTGGGCGTGGATGATATTGAGCAGGCGAGCTGGTACCGCCCCACACTTACCACCGTCAAAACCGGCTATGAAAAAATCAGTGATGTTGCCATTGATAAGCTGGTCAAAATGATTAACAAAGAAGAGGAGGGAGAGTTGTTTCGGCTGCATGGACAACTGATAGAAAGAGAATCCACAGCCAAAACACGGTAGTTCTCTTAAAAATTACATCTGGGAGGAGACAACAATGTTAGCAGAACTAAGTCAATATTATGCAGGATTTACCACAGGAGCAATCGCACTCCGCCTGATTCTCGCCACGGTTTTGGGCGGACTCATTGGTCTGGAGCGAGCCACCAAACATCACCCGGCAGGCATGCGTACCTTTGCGCTGGTCTGTCTCGGTGCGGCGGCATCTACTGTGGTAAATATTTATTTGGGAATCATCAACCCCGGGGTGGATTTAAGCCGGATTCCCGCCGGCGTTGTAGGCGGCATCGGATTCCTGGGAGTGGGCACCATTATGATTACCGGGAAAAACCAGGTGCGTGGACTGACCACCGCCGCAGGTCTGTGGGCATCCGCATCACTGGGCATTATTCTTGGTGCCGGCATGCTGGAAATTGGACTTCTTACGTTTGTTTTAATTCTGGTCACCGTGTTTTGCGCAGCGGAAATCAGCCGCGTGCAGGAACAGCACAACCGTTATATCGGACTTTATCTGGAAATAGAAAAATCCAGGACGCGGGGAATTTACGACCACATCAATGGATGCGGGTACGAAATTACCTCCATTGAGAAAAGGAGGGATAAAGCGCTCAAAGGCTCAGACATTATTGTTATTGTCATGCTGGATTTGAAGAAGCGCAGAGCACATGGAGAAATCTTATCGGAATTCAGCCAGATTGAGGGCGTACACTATCTGGAAGAGGTATAAAAAGGAGGAAAATCCTCTCCTCGCCATGGGACTCGGATTTTTCCTTCGGAAAAACAAGGAGGATTTGTATGTATGATGTAGTGGTTATCGGTGCGGGAGTGACCGGGAATGCCATTGCCAGGGAGTTATCCCGGTATGAGCTGAAGGTGGCAGTGCTGGAGCGGGCATCCGATGTATGTGAAGGGACTTCCAAGGCCAACAGTGGGATTGCCCACGCCGGATTTGATGCCAAACCCGGCACCCTTAAAGCAAAACTGAATATTGAAGGCAGCCGCATCATGCCGGAATTGTCCAAGGAACTGGACTTTCCCTATAAGCAGAACGGTTCTCTGGTATTATGCTTTGATGAGGCAGACCGTCCCAAGCTGCAGAAACTATACGAACAGGGGATAGCCAACGGCGTGGAAGGCATCCGGATCGTGGAAAAAGAAAAGTTAAAGGAAATGGAGCCAAACATCTCCGACAATGCGGCAGCGGCACTTTACGCACCCACCGGCGGCATTGTCTGCCCCTTTAACCTCACCATTGCCCTGGCAGAAAACGCGGCGGTCAACGGCGTGGAATTCCACTTAAATACGGAAGTAACAGACATTCAGAAAGAGGAAACAGGTTATTGTCTTATAACCAGTCAGGGAGCGTTCCATACGAAATTGGTCATCAACGCTGCAGGCGTTCATGCCGGTGTATTCCATAATATGGTGAGCGCAGACAAGATTCACATCATCCCCCGAAAGGGCGAGTATTGTCTCATGGATAAAAAAGTGGGCGGTTTCGTACATTCCACTATTTTCCAGCTGCCCACCGCTTACGGTAAAGGCGTTCTCGTAACCCCCACTGTACACGGAAACCTTCTGGTAGGTCCTACCGCTGTGGATGTGGAGGACGAGGAGGCAGTCAACACCACCCGAGAGGGATTAGAAGATGTGCTGAAACGGGCAGCCCTCAGCGTGACCACCCTTCCCGGACGCCAGATTATTACCTCTTTTGCAGGACTGCGTGCCCATGAGGAAAAAGGCGACTTCATCATCGGAGAGGCGAAGGATGCACCGGGCTTTATCGATGCGGCAGGTATTGAGTCTCCGGGACTCACCTGTGCCCCTGCTTTAGGGAAGCATGTGGCAGCCATCGTAGCAGAGAAGTTACAGCCGAAGAAAAAAGAAAACGTTATCGCCACCCGGAAGGGAATTCCCAGCATGGCACTGGCAGACGCAGAAGAACGTGCCCGACTCATTAAGGAAAATCCCCTCTATGCCAACGTGGTGTGCCGCTGTGAGTTAGTCACCGAGGGGGAGATTATGGACGCCATCCACAGACCCTTAGGTGCCACCACCTTAGACGGCATCAAGCGCCGCACCAGAGCAGGAATGGGACGATGTCAGGCAGGCTTCTGTTCCCCGAAAACTGTGGAGATTCTGGCACGGGAGCTGGATGTGGATGTGGCGCAGATTACCAAAAATGACAAGGGCTCTGAATTTCTCACAGGCTATGATAAGGATACGGTATAAGATTGAAAAATAAGATTTTTCAATCACGAGATTTGTGTCCGCGTGCGCTTGACACAAACTCGGTATGCGCAAAAAACGTGCGCAGAAATGAGGACAGATATGAAAAAGGACTTAGTGATTATCGGTGGTGGTCCCGCAGGACTGGCAGCAGCGATTGCAGCGAAAAAGGCAGGGATCAATGATTTAGTAATTGTAGAGAGGGATGCCCGTCTGGGCGGAATCCTCAACCAGTGTATTCATAACGGATTCGGACTTCATACCTTCAAGGAGGAACTGACCGGACCGGAGTATGCAGACCGCTATGTCAGACAGGCAGCAGAACTGGAAATTCCCTATGTGTTAAACACCATGGTGGTGGATCTGACCGCCCAGGGGGAGACCAAATATGTCACCGTGATGAACCGGGAGGACGGACTTTATACCATGGAGGCAAAAGCAGTCGTGCTGGCCATGGGATGCAGGGAGCGTTCCCGCGGTGCGTTAAATATCCCCGGCTATCGTCCCGCAGGCATTTATTCCGCAGGAACCGCCCAGCGTTATGTAAACATGGAAGGCCGCATGCCGGGAAAAGAAGTGGTGATTTTAGGTTCCGGTGATATCGGACTGATTATGGCACGGCGTATGACCTTAGAGGGAGCCAAAGTCAAGGTTGTGGCAGAACTGATGCCCTACTCCGGCGGCTTAAAGCGAAATATTGTACAGTGTCTGGATGATTTCGGGATTCCCTTGAAACTCAGCCACACCGTTGTAGATATTAAAGGAAAGAAACGGGTGGAGAGCGTCACCATCGCCCAGGTGGATGAACATTCCAAACCCATTCCCGGCACCGAGGAGGAAATCCCCTGCGATACCTTACTTCTTTCCTGCGGACTCATTCCCGAAAATGAACTTTCCGGCAACCTGGGCGTGGCGATGAACCCGGTGACCAATGGACCGTTGGTGAATGAGAGTCTGGAAACCGATGTTCCCGGTGTTTTTGCCTGCGGCAATGTCCTCCATGTCCATGATCTGGTGGATTATGTATCCGAGGAGGCAACCCTTGCGGGGAAACATGCCGCCCACTATTTACAGGCAGGGGAGGATACGGACGAGGGCGAATCCGTGCAGATTAAAGCCATCAACGGTGTGCGCTACACCGTGCCCTCCAGTCTGCGGGTATCCCATATGGAGCCGCTGCAGATTGTGCGTTTCCGTGTGGGCAATGTATACCAAAATGCCCAGATTGTGGTTTCCTGCGGGGAAAAACAACGGATGGCATTGAAGAAAAAAGTGCTTGCCCCCGGCGAGATGGAACAGGTGATTCTCAAAAAGGCAGATTTGGAACAGATTCCCGATTTGTCTGAGATTACCATTGAAATTCGTACACAGGAAGGGGAGGCGTGACCGTGATGGAAAAAAGAGAATTTGTCTGTATCGGATGCCCGCTGGGGTGTAACGTGACCGTGGAACTGGATGGAACAGAGATGAAAGCCATCACAGGAAACACTTGTCCCAGAGGTGCGGATTATGTCACCAAGGAACTGACAGACCCCAGAAGAATCGTCACCAGCCTGGTGCGCGTCACAGGGGGAGAACTTCCCGTGGTATCCGTCAAAACCGCATCGGACATTCCCAAGGATAAAATCCGGGACTGCATCCGGGCTTTAAAGGATGTGGAGCTTCCCGCGCCGGTTCATGTGGGAGATGTGGTGTTAAAGGATGTATGCGGAACCGGTATCAACATGATTGCAACGAAGACGATAGGGAGGGTATAGCCTATGGAAACCTATATCATGGCATTAGACCAGGGTACCACCAGTTCCCGGTGTATCCTGTTTGATAAAAGTGGCAAGATCTGCAGTATTGCCCAGAAGGAGTTCGACCAGATTTATCCCCAGCCCGGCTGGGTGGAGCACAATCCAATGGAAATCTGGTCTTCCCAGCTGGCGGTGGCCATGGAGGCCATGGCAGTGTCCGGTGCAAAGCCCCGGGACATCGCCGCAATCGGCATTACCAATCAGCGCGAAACCACTATCGTGTGGGATCGTGTCACGGGAGAACCGGTATACAATGCCATTGTATGGCAGTGCCGCCGTACTGCAGAGATGGTGGAACAGCTGAAAGAGGACGGTTTTGACCAGGTCATCCGCAGGAAGACCGGACTCATTCCCGATGCCTATTTTTCTGCCACCAAAATTGCCTGGATTCTGGACAATGTGGAAGGTGCAAGAGAAAAAGCAGAAAAGGGAGAACTGCTTTTCGGCACAGTAGACACCTGGCTGATCTGGAAACTCACAGGCGGTGCTGTCCATGTGACAGACTACACCAACGCCTCCCGCACGATGCTCTTTGATATTTATAACCGGAAGTGGGACGAAGAAATTCTGAAACGTCTCCGCATCCCGGACTGCATGCTGCCCCAGGTAAAGCCTTCCAGTTGTATCTATGGGTACACGGATTTCTCCGTCTTAGGTGGAAGAATTCCCATCGCAGGAGCGGCAGGTGACCAGCAGGCAGCATTGTTTGGACAGTGCTGCTTTGACCCCGGCGAAGTGAAAAATACCTATGGAACCGGCTGCTTTTTGCTGATGAATACCGGGGAAAAGCCCATCCAGTCCAGGCATGGACTGCTGACCACACTGGCAGCCAGCACCGGAGATCAGGTGTGTTATGCCCTGGAGGGCAGCGTGTTTGTGGCAGGAGCCTCCATTCAGTGGCTGCGGGACGGCATGCGTATGGTAAAGACTGCCGCCCAGTCCGAGGAATATGCAGATGAAGTGTGGGACACTAATGGTGTCTATATCGTTCCCGCCTTTGCAGGCATGGGAGCACCCTACTGGAACCCTTACGCCAGAGGAACGGTGGTGGGCATTACCCGGGGATGCAAAAAAGAACATTTCATCCGGGCAACCCTGGAGTCCATTGCCTATCAGACCTACGATGTGCTGAAGGCCATGGAAGAGGATACGGGAATGGATGTCCGGGAACTGAAAGTAGATGGCGGTGCCAGCGCCAACAATTTCCTGATGAAATTCCAGGCAGGCATTCTGGGAGCCACAGCGAGGCGCCCGAAATGCATAGAGACCACGGCATTGGGAGCAGCGTATCTGGCAGGACTGGCAGTGGAATTCTGGAAGGATCAGGAGGAAATCCGTGCCAACTGGCAGCTGGGGCGCACCTTTGAAGCGGACATGGAGGAGGAAACCAGAAAGAAACTTCTGAAAGGCTGGAAACGGGCAGTGAAATGTGCCCTTGCCTATGCTGAGTATGATGCCGGGGATGAAGAATAAAGGACGCAGGAAAAAGATGGAAAGAAAAAGGAAAGAGGTTACGTTATGGTAGTACAGAAATACAAAGAAATGCTGAAGGCAAAGTCGGTAATCCGTCAGTTGTCAGAGGCTGCAACCGCCAGAGGAAAGGAAATCGGCTATGAGAACGTGTTTGATTACAGCCTGGGCAACCCTTCTGTACCGGTGCCCCGTAAGGTAACGGACACTATGCTTCAGATGCTTCAGGAGAAAAATCCCATGGAACTTCATGGCTACAGCCAGAGCTTTGGTATTCCTGAGGTGAGGGATAAAGTTGCCGTCTCCTTAAATAAGCGGTTTGGCATGAACTACACCGGCAATCACATTTTTATGACCAGCGGAGCGGCCGGTGCCATTGCCCATGCTGTGCGCTGTGTGGCGGAACCTGGAGACGAGGTACTGACCTTTGCCCCCTTCTTCCCGGAATATCATCCCTACATTGATCTGACCGGGGCAGTGTTAAAGGTTGTTCCTGCAGACACCACCTCTTTCCAGATTAACTTCGCTGCATTTGAGGAGATGCTGACGGACAAGGTGAAAGCGGTGCTAATCAATACCCCCAACAATCCCAGCGGTATTGTGTACTCCACAGCAACCATCCAGAAGCTGGCAGATCTGCTCACAGAGAAATCCAAGGCTTACGGACATACCATTTTCCTGATTTCCGATGAGCCTTACCGGGAAATTGTGTTTGACGGCGTGGATTCTCCCTATCCGGCAAGCTTTTATCCCCATACCCTGACCTGCTACTCTTTCTCCAAATCCCTGTCCCTGCCCGGTGAACGTATCGGTTATGTGGCAGTGAACCCGGCATGCGAGGATGCAGAATACATCGTGCCCATGTGCAGCCAGATTTCCAGAGGAACGGGACATAACTGCCCCGCATCCCTGATCCAGCTTGCCGTGGCAGAAAATTTAGACTTAACCTCTGATCTCCGTGTTTATGAGACCAACATGAACATTTTATATAAGGAATTGACTGCTCTCGGTTTTCAGGTCATCAAACCCGGCGGAACCTTCTACATCTTCCCGAAAGCATTGGAGGAGGATGCGGTGGCATTCTGCAAAAAAGCGCTGAAATACGATTTAGTCCTGGTGCCCAGTGACTCCTTCGGCGTACCGGGCTATTTCCGTATGGCATACTGCATTGACACAGAGAAGGTGGAGCGCTCCCTGCCCGCTTTGCGGAAGTTTGTGGAAACCGAATATCCTGACCGCTAACGCGCATAAAAATAAATAATAGAATTGAGAGAAAGAAAATATGTTAGAAATTTTAAAAGCAATCCTGTTTGGTATCGTGGAAGGAATTACCGAGTGGCTTCCCATCAGCAGTACCGGACACATGATTTTACTGAACGAGTTTGTCACCATGGATGTGTCAGCAGAGTTCTGGGATATGTTTCTGGTGGTGATCCAGCTGGGCGCGATTCTGGCGGTGGTCATTCTTTACTGGAACAAAATCTGGCCCTTCCGCAAGAAAAAGCCGGGAAAATCCATTGTTAAGAAAAGCATCATCAACCTGTGGATAAAGATTATCGTGGCTTGCATCCCCGCCGCTATTGTGGGCGTGCTGTTCGATGATGTGCTGGATGCCCTGTTTTACAATTACACCTGTGTTTCCATTGCACTGATTGTCTTTGGTGTCGCTTTTATCCTCATTGAAAACTGGAATAAGGGCAAAAGCCCGAAAATCACCAGCTTGAAAGAACTGGATTACACAACAGTGATGCTGATCGGTGTATTCCAGCTGATTGCCGCCATTTTTCCCGGAACCTCCCGCTCCGGTGCCACCATTGTAGGAGCGTTACTGTTGGGAGTATCCCGTACCGTGGCAGCGGAATTTACCTTTTTCCTGGCAATCCCTGTGATGTTCGGAGCCAGCCTGTTAAAAGTGTTGAAATTCGTTGCATCCGGTATCGCAATTTCCGGAATGGAAGTGACCATCCTTCTGGTTGGCATGGTGGTGGCCTTTCTGGTGTCTGTCTTTGTGATCCGTTTCCTCATGGGCTATATCAAGAAACACGATTTCAAGGTGTTTGGCTGGTACCGGATTGTGCTGGGTATCTTGGTATTGGGTTATTTCATGCTTGTAAAATAAAATCATCATAGAATAAACGGCGGTTTTCATCCTGAAATAAGGGACGAAAGCCGCCGTTTTTGAATGTCTTATGTATGTTATTAAATAAAGAAGTTACCGGTCACCTCACCGTTGATCACATAGTAGCACTGGTTTTCTTCAGGCTTTACATACAACTCAACCGTTTTGAAATCGCCAACCTTTTTCTTCAAATCGTATTTCCATACATCCTTCGCAATCTTTACCAGTTCCTCAGCATTGTAACTCTTCCCGCCGAACTGTACATTGATGGAAGCCTTTACTTCTTTCTTTGCGGTTGCTTTTTTAGCAGCGGTGGCAGCCTTTTTTGTTACCTTCTTTACTTCCTTCTCTGCCTTCTCAACCACAGGTTTTACCTCTTTTGCAGCATCTTTTACCGCTTTTTTTGCTTCCTTAACGGAAGGGTTCTCATTGACGGCCTTTACCGCTTTGGTTACACCCTCCTCTGCCGCTTTTGCGATAGGAGCAGCTTTCTTGGTCACATCCTCCACCGCTTTTTTTGCCTGAGCCTGTACTGTCTTTTTTTTGTTTTCCATAATAATCTCCATTCCCGCGCTGTTTTGCGCTTAAAACCACCAAGCATACCAAAATTCATTGCTGAATTTGAGAGTAGTGTAGTTCATCTTAAGAAAAAAGTCAAATTATTCACAGAATTTTTATAATTATTTTCTTTTTCAGGTGTTGACATTAGATAGGGAAGGTGGTAGTTTAAGTACATGAAGATATTAGCACTCTATCAAGTTGAGTGCTAACAACTTCAAAACAACGATGACGGAACAATAGTCAGGAGGGATTCTGGATGCAGTTGGATGAAAGAAAAATGAAAATATTGCAGTCCATTATCCGTAACTATCTGGAAACCGGTGAACCGGTGGGAAGCCGGACGATTTCGAAATACACGGACTTGAACTTGAGTTCCGCAACCATTCGAAATGAGATGGCTGATTTGGAGGAGCTGGGGTATATTTTACAGCCTCACACTTCATCCGGACGGATTCCTTCCGACAAAGGCTACCGCTTATATGTGGACACCATGATGGCTGACAAGGAGCGGGAGACGGAAGAACTGAAAGGAATGCTTCTGGAAAAAGAAGAGAAAATGGAAAACCTGTTGAAGCAGGCGGCAAAACTTCTTGCCAACAGCACCAACTATGCTACCATGATCTCGGCACCTTCCCAGCACCACAATAAAGTAAAGTTCATACAGCTCTCCAGAGTGGATGAACATCAGCTGCTGGCTGTGGTGGTAGCGGAAAGCAATCTCATCAAGAATACGATCCTCCAGGTAGAGGAAAACTTAGACGATGAGACACTGTTTAAACTGAACATGTTATTGAACACCCACTTAAATGGACTGTCCGTTGATGAAATCAACTTAGGCATGATCGCAGCCATGAAACAGCAGGCAGGTATCCACAGCGATATCGTCAGCAATGTGATCGATGCAGTGGCAGACACCATCAAGGAGGAAGAGGATCTGGAGGTCTACACCAGCGGTGCCAATAACATTTTCAAATATCCGGAGCTGGCGGATCAGGAAAAAGCCAGTGAGCTGATCAATACCTTTGAAGAGAAGCAGGCGCTTACAGAACTGGTACAGCAGAACCTGATGGATGATTCCAACGAGACCGGAATACAGGTTTACATTGGTGATGAGACACCAATCCAGTCCATGAAGGATTGCAGTATTATCACAGCTACCTATGAACTTGGAGAGGGAATGAAAGGAACCATTGGTATCATTGGTCCGAAACGAATGGATTATGATAAAGCGGTCGGAGCGCTGAAAACATTAAAAAATCAGCTGGATGACCTGTACAAAAAATAACCGCCTAAGTGGTAACGGAGGTCTGGAATGTCAGAAAACAGAGAAGAAAAAGAAGAAGTATTAGAAGAAATCCTGGAAGACCTGGAAGCCGATGCATCCACGGAGAAATCCGGAGAACCGAAGGAAGAAAAGCCGGAGGAAAAAAGCGGAGGGCGCGAAGAGAAAGGTCACAAAAAGAAAAAGGATAAAGCGGATAAAAAAACAGAGGAACTGAAAGAGCAGATCAATCAGCTTCAGGATAAATGCATGAGACAGATGGCAGAGTTTGAAAACTTCCGCAAACGTAGTGAAAAAGAAAAGTCTGCAATGTTTGAGACCGGAGCCAGGAGCGTCATTGAAAAGATTCTCCCAGTGGTCGATAACTTTGAAAGAGGGCTGGCTGCCATACCGGAGGAAGAGAAGGGTTCACCCTTCGCCGATGGCATGAATATGATTTACCGCCAGCTTATGACCGAACTTGACAACATGGGCGTGAAACCCATCGAGGCAGTAGGTCAGGAATTTAACCCGGATTTACACAATGCAGTGATGCAGGTGGAATCCCAGGAATTTGAGTCCGGTGTGATTGCACAGGAACTTCAAAAAGGTTATACCTACCATGACAGTGTTGTAAGACACAGCATGGTAGCCGTTGCACAGTAAAAACACATTGAATATATGGGAGGAAAAAGACATGAGTAAAATTATTGGTATTGACTTAGGTACAACCAACAGCTGTGTAGCTGTTATGGAAGGTGGTAAACCCACCGTTATCGCTAATCAGGAAGGCGCAAGAACGACACCTTCTGTTGTAGCATTCACCAAAAATGGTGAGAGATTAGTCGGTGAGCCTGCAAAACGTCAGGCGGTAACCAATGCCGACAACACCATCGCCTCCATCAAGCGGGATATGGGTACTGACCATGGCCGTACCATTGATGGCAAAAAATATTCTCCTCAGCAGATTTCCGCAATGATCCTGCAGAAACTGAAAGCTGATGCAGAGAACTACTTAGGAGAGCCCGTAACCGAGGCGGTTATCACTGTTCCCGCATACTTCAACGACGCACAGCGTCAGGCAACCAAGGATGCAGGTAAGATTGCAGGTCTGGATGTAAAGCGTATTATCAACGAGCCTACCGCAGCAGCACTGGCTTACGGTCTTGATAACGAAAAAGAGCAGAAAATCATGGTATACGATTTAGGTGGTGGTACCTTTGATGTATCGATCATCGAGATCGGCGATGGTGTCATCGAGGTTCTTTCCACCAACGGTGATACCCACTTAGGTGGTGATGATTTCGACCAGAAGATCATCGACTGGATGTTAGCAGAGTTCAAGAACCAGGAGGGCATCGACCTTTCCGGCGATAAGATGGCAATGCAGAGACTGAAAGAGGCTGCAGAGAAAGCAAAGAAAGAGCTTTCTTCCGCTACCACAACCAATATCAATCTGCCTTTCATCACTGCTACCGCAGAAGGCCCGAAACACTTTGACATGAATCTGACCCGTGCGAAATTCGAGGAACTGGTACACGACCTTATCGAGCGTACCGCAATCCCCGTACAGAACGCAATGAAGGATGCAGGCTTAAGCTATAACGAGATCGCAAAGGTACTGCTGGTCGGCGGTTCCACCCGTGTACCTGCCGTACAGGAGAAGGTAAAACAGTTAACCGGTAAGGAACCCAATAAATCCCTGAACCCTGATGAGTGTGTAGCTCTGGGTGCTTCTATTCAGGGTGGTAAACTGGCAGGTGATGCTGGTGCCGGGGATATCCTCTTACTGGATGTAACTCCCCTGTCTCTGTCCATCGAGACCATGGGAGGTGTCGCAACTCGTCTGATCGAGAGAAATACCACAATCCCTACCAAGAAGAGTCAGGTATTCTCCACGGCAGCTGATAACCAGACTGCAGTAGATATCAACGTATTACAGGGTGAGAGACAGTTCGCGAAGGACAACAAGTCCCTTGGACAGTTCCGTCTGGATGGTATCCCGCCTGCAATGAGAGGTGTACCTCAGATCGAGGTTACCTTCGATATTGATGCAAACGGTATCGTAAACGTATCCGCTAAGGATCTGGGTACCGGTAAGGAACAGCACATCACCATTACTGCAGGTTCCAACATGTCTGATGCTGAGATTGATAAGGCAGTAAAAGAAGCTGCTGAGTACGAGGCACAGGATAAGAAACGTAAGGAAGCAATTGATACCAGAAACGAGGCGGATTCCTTCGTATTCCAGACCGAGAAGGCACTGGGCGAGGTTGGTGACAAGATTGATGCATCCGCAAAGGCTGGTGTTGAGGCAGATCTGACCGCTGTTAAGGACATTCTGGAAAAGACCAAGGATCGTGAGATGAACGATTCTGAGCTGGATGAGCTGAAAGCAGCCAAAGAGAAACTGATGAATGATTCCCAGGCACTGTTTACCAAGATGTACGAGAACATGCAGCAGGCGCAGGGCGCAGCAGGTCCTCAGGCCGGTGACATGGGCGGTACACAGCAGGCTGATAACTCCGCACCCAATGATGATATCATTGACGGAGACTTCAGAGAGGTATAAGATCGTTACGATATTTTTAAAGTCAGACAGCGGCCAAAAGCCGGCTGTCTGACTGTGCAATATTAGAAATCAGAGTGAGAGAACTATGGCAGAGCAGAAACGTGATTATTATGAAGTCCTGGGTGTGGATAAAAACGCCGATGATGCGACTTTAAAAAAAGCATACCGTGTACTGGCTAAAAAGTATCACCCGGATATGAATCCCGGTGATGCGGAAGCGGAGAAGAAGTTTAAAGAAGCTTCCGAAGCGTATGCCGTACTGAGTGATCCTGAGAAGCGTCGGAAATATGATCAGTTTGGTCATGCAGCCTTTGACAATGGCGGAGGCGGAGGCGGCTATGGAGGCTTCGATTTCAACGGCGCTGACTTTGGGGATATTTTCGGGGATATTTTCGGAGATATCTTCGGTGGCGGACGCAGAGGCGGCGGTCAGAGCAACGGCCCCATGAAGGGTGCCAATGTGCGTACCAGTGTGCATATTACCTTTGAAGAAGCAATTTTTGGTACCACCAAGGAAATTGAATTGAATGTGAAGGAAGACTGTAATACCTGTCACGGTACCGGTGCAAAACCCGGAACCAGTCCGGAGACCTGCCCGAAATGCGGAGGTAAGGGACAGGTGGTATTTACCCAGCAGTCCTTCTTCGGAACTGTACGAAATGTACAGACCTGTCCCGACTGTCACGGCACCGGCAAAATTATCAAAGAGAAATGTCCCGACTGCCGCGGTACCGGTTATATCCCCATGCGGAAGAAATACGCCGTGGATATTCCCGCAGGTATTGACAATGGACAGTGCAAACGTCTGGCTGGAAAAGGTGAGCCCGGTGTAAACGGAGGCCCCAGAGGAGATGTCCTGGTGGAAGTCATCGTAGGACGTCACCCCATCTTCCAGAGACAAAATACCGATATTTATTCCACTGTACCCGTATCCTTTGCAGTAGCTGCACTGGGCGGCGAAGTGGTCATTGATACTGTGGATGGCAAGGTCATCTATGATGTGAAAGCCGGAACCCAGACTGACACCCGTGTCCGTCTGAAGGGCAAGGGCGTTCCTTCCCTGCGGAACAAAGACATCCGTGGCGACCATTATGTAACCCTGGTTGTCCAGACTCCGGATAAGCTTTCCGGCGAGGCAAAGGATCTGCTTCGTAGGTTTGATGAACTGACCGGGGACAGCTTAAACGCAGCCAAACGTGCAGCCTCCGATAACCCGGATAACACCCCGGGGGGAAAAGGCAAAAGACATAAATTCTTTT
>CAKRNW010000053.1 GCA_934371505.1 uncultured Lachnospiraceae bacterium | reverse complement strand
AAGGAGGCAATCGGTCTGGAGGTACAGTTACCCCTGCCCCGCATGAAATGGATTGATGCCATGAACCGTTACGGATCCGACAAACCGGATACCCGTTTCGGCATGGAATTACAGGATGTTTCCGGTGTGGTAAAAGGCTGTGGTTTCGGCGTATTTACCGGTGCACTGGAGAACGGCGGTTCTGTCCGCGGCTTAAATGTCAAGGGACAGGCAGCCATGCCCCGTAAGAAAATTGATGCCCTGGTGGATATGGCAAAGGGTAGCGGTGCCAAAGGTCTGGCATATCTGGCAATCGAGGAGGATGGCACCTACAAATCTTCCTTCGCCAAATTTATGACACCGGACGAATTAGAGGCTTTAGTAAAAGCAATGGACGGCGAGAAGGGAGATTTACTCCTCTTTGCAGCCGATAAGAATACCATCGTATGGAATGTACTGGGACAGCTGCGTCTGGAACTGGGCAGACAGTTAAATCTTTACGACCCGAAACAGTTTAACTTCCTGTGGGTAACCGAGTTCCCCTTACTGGAGTGGAGTGAGGAAGAGAACCGTTTTATGGCGATGCACCATCCGTTCACCATGCCCATGGAGGAGGACTGGCAGTACATTGATTCTGACCCCGGACGCGTCCGTGCAAAGGCTTACGATATCGTATTAAACGGCGTGGAGCTGGGTGGAGGTTCTGTCCGTATCCACCAGGATGATATTCAGGAGAAAATGTTTGAGGTTCTGGGCTTTACCAAGGAGAGAGCATGGGAGCAGTTTGGTTTCCTTCTCAGTGCGTTCCAGTATGGAGTGCCCCCTCACGCAGGACTGGCTTATGGACTTGACCGTTTCGTTATGTTACTCACCGGCGCAGACAGCATCCGTGAAGTTATTGCCTTCCCGAAGGTAAAGGATGCCTCCGATATGATGAGTGAAGCTCCCAACGTGGTGGACGAGAAACAGTTAGAGGAACTGGGAATCGCTATCCGCCCCGAAGTACAGGAGTAATCTATGAAATTCATACCCATGACAGATAAAACCTGTGAGCCCGCCGTGTTGAAAGCAGATTTTGACACGGCGAAGGCTTTCGCCAAGGCAAAGGTGGGAGAGCAGTGTTTCTTCTACCCCGCAGGGTTGTGCAAGCGTTCCTATGTGCCCTACGAAAGTGTAGTCTGGGCATTTCGCAGACAGGAGGAAATGTCCAGGGCGGGACAGGCGTTCACAGTCAACAAGCTGGTGCTGGTAACCGGGGACAAAAAGCAGTTGGAGTTCATCATTCACAAGGATGGTGCCCAGCTCTGCTTTGACAAATTAAAAGAGAAAAAGCCCGGCGTAGACATCGGCTACGAGAAAGAAAAAGAAGAAAAATATCTATGAAATGTCCTTATTGCGGAGGAAATCTGACCTTAGAGATGGAGGTCTGTCCTCACTGTGGAAAGAAAAATATACAGGCAAAAGAGCATATCGCCGCGCGGAAACATTACCGGGCAGATTATGAGGCGACGCGGGAGGAAGTGGAGCGCACCAACAAAAAACTGTCCGGTTATGCAGTGCGCGGCATTTTGATTGCCATTTTGACGGTGACACTGGTGGCACTGATTTTCGCCTCTGCCAACGTGGAGCGGAGTTACTATGAGAAAAAGCAGGCATATGCGGTAGACCATTATGAGGAAATCCTTCCCCAGATGTTAGAACTGTGGGAAGGGGAACAGTATTATTCGTTTTACAGCTACTGTGACAGCTACCACCTCACGGGATGGACGGCATCCGATCAGCCTTATTTGAAATGGATGCCCCTGATGACGGCGGCAAGCTGCTATGAATTTTCCCTGAATCATCTGGACGAGTACCTGACGGCAGAGGATGTGTACAAACGGAACCAGGCACTGGAGGATTTGTGTGCAATTCTGGCGGAGTTTTACAGCCCGAAACATTTAGGAACCTATGCCAGCATCGGCGGCGTATTGGATGAAGAGCTGACCATGCCCT
Organism: uncultured Lachnospiraceae bacterium; assembly: GCA_934371505.1. Classification (GTDB taxonomy): domain Bacteria; phylum Bacillota; class Clostridia; order Lachnospirales; family Lachnospiraceae; genus UMGS2037. Next base: position 12,544 of record CAKRNW010000053.1, on the reverse strand, counting down.
ATATCGAAGAAATCTACGACCACATGGACAGGGTGTTACAGACCTATCTGGGGTTGTCAGAGGAGGAGGCGGCATCCCTGCGGACGATGGATGAATCCGGGATGCTCCTTCTGATGGAAGAAAGGAGTGGCAATGAGCAGTAAAAAAATGCGTCTGGTAACCTGTGGTTCCTGTGGAGCTGCCTTTGACAGAAAACTTCCCGCCTGTCCCTATTGTGGAGCCACCAATCTCTGGGGCAATGAGCGGAAGTACATGGAAGGGCTGGAGGAGACCAGGAAGAACCTTGGAGAATTACCCCAGGGAAGAAAGCGGGCACTCCGTCTGGTGTGGAAACGGGAGATTCTTGTGATGGCAGGAATTGTCCTGGCAGTGTGCCTGCTGTTAGGGGGACTCTATCTTTACAGTAACCATGAAGAACAGATAAAAACAACCCAGTTAAAGGAAGCAATCTTAAATGACGTGTAAATATTGCGGGGGCGAGCTTAGCCCGGAAGATGTGCGGTGTCCCCATTGTAACAGGAAAAATACCTTCGCCGCGGTGCATCGGGCAAGCATGAAACATTACCAGGCAGCCTACGGGGAGACCAAAGAACAGGTACAAAGGAAAACCTCTGCGTTTCAGACCAGGACTCTTTGGATTCTTATGGCAGCACTGCTGTGTGGCGGATTTCTTTTCTGGATGCTCTGGGGAGCCTTCCGGGACGACCGACAGCAGGCGGCGGTGAATGCCGGAAACCGGAAAAACTACGATGAGATTGTGGCACAGATAGAGGAATATCTCACCGCGGGAGATTACAGTGGACTGACTCGGTATTCCCGGGAAAAGGAACTGCTGGATGACAAAGGCGTGTTCAAAGGCTATTATCCCATTCTCTATGCGGCACGGTTTTATGCCAGCGTGGAGCGGGATATCGAGACGGACAGGAAACATTACCAGGAGGAAACGGACAGCAGCATGGACTATCTGGAAATCCTCGGTTCAGATTTGGATTCCTTTTATGATGCCACTTATCTGAATGGCTATGAAGAGATTGAAGGGGCAGTGAACGGGGAAAACCAGACCATTCTGGAAACCATGAAAGCGGATATGAGCGCACTGTTACAGGAAAAACTGGGAATTTCCACGGAAACCACAGCGAATTTTGATGAACTCACCGGTGCAGGGAGAGAACAAATCCTTCGGGAAGAATTGGGACAAGCGGATGAAAAAGCAGGAGAATAAGTTCATTCTATATGGCATGGATGCCGTGATTGTAGTGCTGGTGCTTTTGTGTTTCATGGAGGTGTTTGTCATGACAAGCAACTGGCTGGAGCGCAACGGAACACAGATGAATACCAATAAGATGCTGGAATGGGTGTTAAATGAAGATTACACGAAAACCCTCTATTACACCCACCGGGATGAACCGAAAAACGTTAAAGTAAACGGGGATTTGCAGGAGGTCTATGCCTTATCCCATTACTTTGAGGGAGCCTTTTATCAGAGAGTCTACCGGGAGGAAATGAACCAGACGGAAGGCGAGGCGTACGAGAAAGCGGCTCAGAAGGTTTCCTACTATGAACAGTTACAGGAGCAGTCCCTTGAGAAAATGGGAGAGCTTGCCCCTGTGAAAGAGAAGATTGACCGGGTAGTAGCGGGAGAAGAAATTTATAGAAAGTAATATGAAAAAGAGTGAACGGTTTTAACGTTCACTCTTTTTTGCAGAGGTCTAATCCTCTGTTGTTTCCTTTTCGTCATGACTGGAATGTTGAGAATCCGTTGCGTCGTCATCGGTTTTGGTTTCCGGTTCCGGCAGGGTTAATTTCACCTGGACAATCCGGTTATTCTGGATACTCATCACTTTCAGGACAGTTCCGTCCTCCAGAACCACGACCTCCTGATTTTCAGGGAAACGGTCTAAGGCTTCGATGATCAGACCCCCGATGGAATCATAGTCCTCGGAATCAAAATCCGTACCCAGACGGTCATTGATATCGTCAAGCTTCATGCCGCCTTCCACCAGCCAGGTGCGGGGTTCACCCTCCACGGGCTGAATCTGCATTTTCTCGTCCTCATCGTACTCATCCCGGATCTCACCCACGATTTCCTCCAGCAAATCTTCCAGAGTAATCATACCCACGGTAGCACCGTACTCGTTTAATACGAATACGACATTGGTGCTTTCTTCCCGGAGCTCATCCAGTAAGTCGGAAGTCTTTTTGTATTCATAAGTATAGTAGGCGCGGCGTAACAGGTTATTTTCCCGGATGTTAAAGCTGCGCTTGTCAGTGACTAAGAGGAAATCCTTGACATTAATCAGACCGATGATATTGTCCTCGGAATCTTCATAGATGGGAATCCGGGTGTACATGGATTCCTTAAACAGATCAAATACCTGTTTGTAGGAACTGTTAATGTCCGCACTCACCATGTTAATGCGGGGAATCATAATATCCTTTGCCACCGCATCGTTGAAATCAAAGATATTGTAAATGATTTTCTTTTCCTCAGACTCAATGACACCGTCCTCATGACTGACATCCAGGTAGGTGCGGAGCTCGTTTTCTGTTATTTGATTTTTGTTGGCATCCGGATCAATGCGGAACAGCCTGAAAATCAAATGGGACAGTCCATCCACCACGAAAATAATAGGTGTCAGTACCCACATCAGGGACTGGATCATGGAGGAGTAGGCAAGGGAAAGCTTCTCAGCGTTGATCATTGCCCAGTTTTTCGGCACAATCTCACCGAACAGCAGCACCAGCAGGGTTAATATACCAGTGGTAATGCCCACGGCGTAACTTCCGAGCAATCGGATGGTCAGAGAGGTTGCAAGGGAGGAGGCGGAGATATTCACAATGTTATTTCCTATTAAAACGGTACTCAGCATTTTGCTGTGTTTTTCATGAATGGAAAGAACGCGGGACGCCCGCTTATCACCCTTCTCGGCAAGGGCACGGATTCGTATGAGATTCACCGTGGTTAATGCCGTTTCGGCAGAAGAAAAGAATCCTGATAAAAATAACAGGACAATCAGAATACAGATTTGTATGACACCAGTGGTATCCAAAATTTGTTCACTCCTTGTAAAAAATTAGTTGATTCCAACTATACAATATGCGCAAACTCTTGTCAAGTTTGGAATCGGGGATGAATATACATGTAAAAACAGAATGGACAGGATAGAGATGAGGAAAGGAATCAGTTTACTGAAAGGATTATTGGGGGGATATGCGCTGACCATCGGTCTGCTCCTGCTGCTGACACTTCTGGTATACCGTTTTCGTATGCCGGAGACCGGTGTTCATGTGGGAATCTGCACCATCTATGTGCTGGCATGCTTTCTGGCAGGACTTCTGTGCGGCAGACAGATGGTAAACAGGCGTTTCCTTTGGGGGATGCTGGCGGGAGGACTTTATTTTGCTGTTTTATTTCTGGCATCCCTGATTGCAGGACATCAGGTGATGGAGGAGGCACCAAGGAGCTTGCTGGTACTTTTTCTTTGCACCATGAGTGGAATGTTTGGAGGAATGGTCTCATAAAAAAGTGCTTTTCATAGCACAGAAACTATGCTATACTACTAGAAGCTATTGATAAATAGCAGTAGAAACGGATTAGAAATTTGATAAGAAAGTAGGAGCTGTTTAGTTATGAAACACATCAAGACATTAAACACCAGAAATTTAAAAGAATCCATGAAAAAAGGTGGATGCGGCGAGTGCCAGACTTCTTGTCAGTCTGCATGTAAGACTTCCTGTACTGTAGGAAATCAGAGCTGTGAGAAAGTAAAATAAGAAAAGAGAGTTGTATTTACTTCTTATTTAAGCAGCGATTTTTAAGTCGCTGCTTACTTTGCGTAAAGTAGTAAGTACATGTTGTGAGGATAAAACGTGATACACCAGTATAAAAATAACGGCTACAACATTGTCATGGATGTAAACAGCGGTGCTGTCCATGTGGTGGATGATATGGTATACGATATGATCAGCATGGTTGAGCCGTTGGTGAAAGAGGGCGTAAAAGATCCGGATACCGTGAAGGCGGCGGTACTTGCCTGCGCAGGCCTAAACTATGGCAGGGAAGAAATCGAAGAAGCCGTGGACGAAGTGTTGGAACTGGAGCGGGAAGGTCAGCTTTTCACCGAGGACATTTATGAGAATTATATTACCGACTTTAAGAAACGCCAGACGGTCGTGAAAGCACTGTGTCTTCATATTGCCCATGACTGTAACCTTGCCTGCAGATATTGTTTTGCAGAGGAAGGGGAATACCACGGCAGACGGGCATTGATGAGCTTTGAAGTGGGTAAAAAGGCACTGGATTTTCTGGTAGCCAATTCCGGCAGCCGTGTAAACCTGGAAGTGGATTTCTTCGGCGGTGAGCCTACCATGAACTGGCAGGTGGTAAAAGACCTGGTCAATTATGGACGCAGCATCGAAAAAGAACATAACAAAAAATTCCGCTTTACCCTGACCACCAATGGTGTGCTATTAAACGATGAAATTATGGAATTTGCCAACAAAGAGATGGCAAATATCGTCTTAAGCATGGATGGAAGAAAAGAGGTCAATGACCGGATGCGCCCGTTCCGTGGGGGACAGGGCAGCTACGATGTGATTGTGCCCAAGTTCCGGAAGGTAGCAGAGAGCCGCGGACAGATGAACTACTATGTGCGTGGCACCTTTACTCACAACAATCTGGATTTTTCCAACGATGTACTCCATCTGGCAGACTTAGGCTTTAAGCAGATTTCCGTGGAGCCTGTTGTGGCAAGCCCGGAAGAGGAGTATGCCTTCAGAGAGGAAGATCTGCCGAAACTCATGGAGGAATACGATAAGCTGGCGAAGGAAATCGTTGAGCGGAGAAAGGCTGGCAACGGCTTTAACTTCTTCCACTTTATGATAGACTTAGAGGGCGGTCCCTGTGTGGCAAAGAGACTTTCCGGCTGTGGCTCTGGTACGGAGTATCTGGCAGTGACACCCTGGGGTGACTTCTATCCCTGCCATCAGTTCGTGGGCAATGAAGATTTCCTGTTAGGCAATGTGGATGAGGGCATCCTCCGCGCAGACATCTGTGATCATTTTAAAGAGTGCAATGTCTACGCCAAAGAAAAATGTAAGAAATGTTTTGCGAAGTTTTACTGCAGCGGTGGCTGTGCCGCCAATGCCTACAATTTTACCGGCAGCATCAATGATGTGTATGAGGTCGGATGTAAATTGCAGCAGAAGCGGGTGGAATGCGCAATCATGATAAAAGCGGCACTAGCCGATTTAAATGAAGGAGAGTAAGGAAATGAAGAAGAGTAGAGCAGTTGTCTATCTGCTGTTGATTCTCGCTCTGGCAGCAGGCTTATGCTATACCGCAGTGTATGGTCTGGGTTCGGACAAGTCCGGATCTGCAGCAAGCATTAAGCAGGGTCTTGATCTGGCAGGTGGTGTCAGCATCACTTACCAGGTAGTCGGCGATGAAGATCCCAGTGCAGAGGATATGAGCGACACCATCTACAAACTGCAGAAACGTGTGGAGAACTACAGTTCTGAAGCACAGGTTTATCAGGAAGGCTCCGATCGTATCAATATCGAGATCCCTGGTGTGGATGATGCCAATGCCATTCTGGAAGAACTTGGTAAACCTGGTTCCCTGTTATTCATGGCATCGGACGGAACTGAGGTGCTGACCGGTTCTGATATTGTATCTGCCCGTGCCGGCAGCCAGAAGGATGACATGGGAAATTCCCAGTATGTGGTACAGCTTACCTTAAATGAGGAAGGTACCAAGAAGTTTGCGGATGCTACCACAAAGGCAGCTCCCACCCATGATCAGATCTATATTATCTACGATGGCTCCATCATCAGCGCACCTTCTGTACAGAATGCAATCACAGACGGAAGTGCCGTGATCACCGGACAGCGTTCCTACGAGGAAGCGGAGGAACTGGCATCCACCATCCGTATCGGTGGTTTGAAACTGGAACTGGAAGAGATGCGTTCTAACGTGGTGGGTGCCCAGCTTGGACAGAGCGCAATCCAGAGCAGCTTAAAGGCCGGTGCGGTTGGTTTTGCCCTGATTGTTGTCTTTATGATTGCTGTTTACTATTTCATGGGACTGACAGCATCCGTAGCCCTGGTGATTTATACCACGTTGGATATCATGCTGTTAAGTGCTTTTGATGTGACACTGACCTTACCCGGTATTGCAGGTTTTATCCTGTCCATTGGTATGGCGGTGGATGCAAACGTGATTATTTTTGCCCGTATCCGTGAGGAACTGGCAAAGGGTAAAGTCGTAAAAACCGCGGTACAGGACGGTTTTGGCAAAGCCTTTTCCGCTATCCTGGATGGTAACGTAACCACTCTGATTGCCGCAGCTGTGCTGGGTATCATGGGCTCCGGCTCCATCCGTGGTTTCGCACTGACACTGGCAATCGGTATTCTGGTTTCCATGTTTACCGCCCTGATTATTACCAAATGGATTTTAAACTTCTGTGTGGTACTGGGTGTAGAAAATCCCAAGGTTTACGGTATCGGCAGAGAGAGAAAGACCATCAACTTTTTGGGTAAGAAAAACATTTTCTTTATCTTGTCTGCTGTTGTGATTATCGGTGGATTCGTAGTGATGGGTATCAATAAGGCAACCACCGGCGATGCGCTAAACTACAGTCTGGAATTCAAGGGCGGTACTTCCACCACCGTAGCATTTAATGAAGAAATGAGTTTGGAGGATATTGAAGCCAATGTTGTTCCTATTTTCGAAGGAGTCGTGAACGGCAGTGTTCAGACCCAGAAAGTAGCAGGAAGCAATGAGGTAATCTTTAAAACCTCTACCCTGGATTTAGACCAGAGAACAGAAATCAGCGATGCTTTAGTTGAGAAATTTGGTATTGATGAATCTGCCATCACCGCAGAATCCATCAGCTCCACCATCTCCTCCGAGGTGCGTCAGGATGCAGTTGTAGCCGTTGGCATTGCAACAATCTGTATGTTAATTTATATCTGGTTACGATTCAAGGATATTCGTTTCGGTGCAAGCTCTGTTATCGCACTGTTACATGATGTACTGGTAGTATTGGCTGTTTATGCTGTATTGAAGGTACCGGTAGGTTCCACCTTTATCGCATGTATGCTGACCATTGTCGGTTACTCCATCAATGCCACCATCGTTATCTTTGACCGTATCCGTGAGAATAAGGCACAGATGAGACGCGGCGAAAGCCTGGAAGATATGGTAAATGCGAGTATCAGCCAGACACTGTCCAGAAGTATTTTCACTTCTTTAACAACCTTCATCATGGTAGCCTGCCTGTATGTGTTTGGTGTATCCTCAATCAAAGAGTTTGCACTGCCGCTGATGGCAGGTATCGTAAGTGGTACTTATTCTTCCGTATGTCTGACGGGTGCAATGTGGTATGTATTCCGTACCAGACTGGGTGAGAAGAAGAATAATAAAAAAGCGAAAGTTGAGAAGAAAGCTCAGGCATAAACAGAGAGCGTTATTGATGCGCTTTTATAAAAAACCATGGCGGGTCATCCTGCCATGGTTTTTTTCTATCATAGGAATTCCTTCCTATGAAGTAAAAACAAGGAAAGAATACAATGAAAAAATGGTTTTTATATCAGAAAAAAGCAGATTTTAACGGAATTGGGGCACGCTGCGGTATCAGCCCTGTTCTGGCACGGATTCTGTGTAACCGGGATGTACAGTCAGAGGAACAGCTCCACATGTATCTGGAAGGAACGCTGGAGGATTGTCACGATCCGGCACTTTTACCGGACATCCGGAAAGCAGCGGAAATTCTAAAGGAGAAGATTGTCACGGGAAAGGTTATCCGGGTCATCGGGGACTACGATGTGGACGGCATCTGTTCCACCTACATACTGGTGGAGGCACTGAGGCGCATGGGGGCGAAAGTGAATGCCGCAATCCCCCATCGTATCAAGGACGGCTACGGACTTAACGACAATCTCATTGAGGAGGCTCACGCCGATGGAATCGACACCATTCTCACCTGCGACAATGGAATTGCCGCCCTATCCCAGGTGGAACGGGCAAAAGATCTTGGTATGACGGTGATTATTACGGATCATCATGAAGTCCCCTTTACGGAGCAGGAGGATGGCACCCGTTTGTATAAAATGCCTCCGGCAGATGCAGTGGTAGACCCGAAACGGGAGGATAACCGTTATCCCTTTCCCGGAGTCTGTGGGGCAGTAGTGGCATGGAAACTGGTGCATCTGCTGTGTCCGGAGAACTCTGACTTCCTTAGGAAAGAATTATTGCAAGTGGCGGCACTTGCCACAGTCTGTGATGTGATGGAATTGAAGGACGAAAATCGCATCATCGTGAGGGAGGGCTTAAAACAGATGAACACCGCGCCCATTCCCGGACTGCGGGCGCTGGTGGAGGCGGCAGGACTACAGGAGAAAAAGCTGTCTGCCTATCACTTGGGCTTTGTCATTGGTCCCTGCTTGAATGCCACAGGACGCTTAGACACTGCAGGCAGGGCATTGGAATTGTTACAGGCAAGGGATAGAGCAACTGCAGCCCCCATTGCCCAGGAACTGCGGGATTTAAATGAAAGCCGGAAGGAAATGACGAAGGAAGGGGTAGAGGAAGCTGTAGAGTTAGCTCAGAAACAGTTGGAACAGACGGGAAAACTGGATTCGGTGCTGGTGATTTATCTGCCGGAACTCCATGAAAGCCTGGCCGGAATTGTGGCAGGGCGCATCCGGGAGAAATATACCCGCCCGGTTTTTGTTCTCACAGACGGACAGGAGGAAGTAAAAGGCTCCGGGCGCTCCATCGCCGGCTATGACATGTACGGGGAAATGACCCGGTGCGGGGATTTGTTCCTCAAGTATGGGGGACACAAAATGGCGGCAGGGCTGTCTATTCCAAGGGAAAAGGTGGAGGAATTCCGGGAGCGGATGAACCGCAACTGTTTATTGACGGAGGCAGAACTCATTGACAAGGTCTACATTGATGTGGCAATGCCCTTTGCCTATGCCGATGAGCAGTTAGTGGGAGAGTTTGAAAAGCTGGAGCCCTTCGGAAATGGAAACAGTAAACCCCTCTTTGCCCAGAAAAATGTTCAGGTGTACCAGCCACAGATTTTTGGCAGACAGCGGAATGTGCTGAAATGTAAACTGGTGGACGGAAATGGCACGGAACGACAGGGAGTATACTTTGGCGAGACGGAGGAATTCATGGAATTTCTGGAAACCCACGCAGGAATGCCAATCTCTGTTTTGTATCAACCCACCATCAATTCTTACAGAGGAGACAGCCATATCGAACTGATTATTGAAGATTACTGTTAGAACATAGGAAATATTTTTACCCATGCAAAAAGCTCGGTGGGAAACCGAGCTTTTCGCAATTTTCTTATGAGGGGGGAGATAGTGAGTTCATCAACTATCTGAGTACTAATATAAGGGGAAAATGTGTCTAAACTGTGTACAAATTCTAATATAAAAATAAAAATGTTCTTAAAAAAACTTAACGATGCACGATGGGTAAAAACATGGTATGCTAGTATCTGGAAGTTTTACATCAATCAAATTGGAGGGGACAATGAAATTAGAACAATTACTGGAAGGACTTAAATACCGCTGTGAGGCGGGAAATACGGAAAGAGAAGTTGCGGCAGTCATCAATGACTCCCGCAAGCTGTGCAAGGACTGCCTGTTTCTTTGTATCGTGGGAGCAAATTTTGACGGACATAGTAAGGTCATGGAAGCAGTGGAAAAGGGAGCTGCGGTGCTGGTGGTTTCCAGAGAATTACCCAGGGAAGTTCTGGAGAGTGGCATCACCGTCATCCGGGTGGAGGACACCCGCTACGCTATGGCGTTTATTTCTGCCGCATGGTTTGGGCATCCTGCAAGGAAGCTGACCACCATTGGCATCACCGGAACCAAGGGAAAAACCACCACCACCTATCTTGTAAAATCCATTCTGGAACATGCGGGGCACAAAGTAGGACTGGTGGGAACCATTGAGGCGGTTATCGGAGACAAACACATTCCTGCCCACAACACCACGCCGGAATCCTATATGCTTCAGGACTATTTTGCCCAAATGGTGGAGGCTGGCTGTGATACGGTGGTCATGGAAGTTTCTTCTCAGGGACTGATGCTGCACCGTACCCAGGGATTTACTTTTGATTATGGCATTTTCACGAATCTGGAGCCGGATCATATCGGTCCCAACGAGCATGCTTCCATGGAGGAATACATTGCCTGTAAGGGGCTGCTTTTTAAGCAGTGTAAAGTGGGAATTGCCAACCTGGACAGCGAGTATTTGTGGCAGGTGATGGAAGGACACACCTGTAAACTGGAAACCTATGGCATCGGAAGAGACGGAGCATCCACACCGGATTTGTGGGCATCGGATTTACAACTGACTCACCGCCCCGGATCTCTGGGCGTTGCATTCCATGTAAATGGGCTGCTAAACATGGATGTGGAGATTGCCACTCCCGGCAGATTCAGTGTGTACAATGCCCTGACAGCCATTGCCATCTGCCGTCATTTCCAGGTGCCGGAGGAAACCATCAAAGAGGCACTGTTAAAAGCCCATGTGAAGGGCCGCATTGAGATGGTGAAGGTTTCTGACGACTTTACCCTGATGATTGACTATGCCCACAACGCCATGGCACTGGAAAGCCTGTTGACGACCTTGAAGGAATACCATCCCCATCGTCTGGTCTGCATGTTCGGCTGTGGTGGAAACCGATCCAGGCTGCGCCGCTATGAGATGGGAGAGGTGAGTGGCAAACTGGCGGATTTGACGGTCATCACCTCCGATAACCCCAGAGACGAGGAACCTCAGGCGATTATCGATGACATTAAAACCGGCATCGGGCGCACGGAAGGAAACTATGTGGAGATTTGTGACCGGAAGGAAGCTATCCGCTACTGCATTACCCATGGGGAGCCGGGAGACATTGTAATTCTGGCAGGAAAAGGCCATGAGGACTACCAGGAAATCAAAGGCGTTTTCTATCCCATGGATGAGCGGGTTCTTATTCAGGAGATTCTGAAAGAAGAACATCTCATGGGACACTAATTTTAGAAACGAGGAAGAAACATTGCAATTCGCCAAAATCATCGTGGATATTTCCCATGAGAAGGTGGATAGACCTTTTACCTATAAGATACCGGAGATACTGACTGATGCAGTCAAACCGGGAGTCTGTGTGAACATTCCCTTTGGGGCAGGAAACACCCTGCGCCAGGGCTATGTGCTGGAATTGACAGACCATCCGGGTTTCGCACCGGAAAAATGCAAAGAAATCCACAGTGTGGCACAGAAACAGGCAACGGTGGAAAGCAACCAGATCCGTCTGGCGGCATGGATGCGCCAGACTTATGGCTGTACCATGATTATGGCATTAAAGACCGTGCTGCCTGCCCGGCGGAAAATGAAAGAGGTGCAGGAACGCACAATCCGCCGTCTGGTGACACCCCGGCAGGCACAGGCACTTTACGGAGAGTATGAACGGAAACACCAGAGAGCAAAAGCCAGACTGGTACGGGAACTGGAAGAGAACGAAACCCTGCCCTATCCCTGGGTGACAGGGAAGCTTCAGATTTCCCTGCCCACTATCCGTAGTCTGGAGAGGGAGCAGGTACTTCGGGTGGAAGTGGCAAACAGGCTTCGTAACCCGGTGGATGCCATTCGCACCCTGCCCACAGAGCGGAAGACCTTAAGTCCTTCACAACAGCAGATTGTGGATAAAGTACTGGCAGATTTTGATTCCGGACATCCCGACACCTATCTCATCCACGGCATTACCGGGAGTGGGAAAACCGAGGTTTATATGGGACTGATTGAGGAGATCCTTAAACGGGGCAGACAGGCCATCGTGCTGATTCCCGAAATCGCTCTGACCTACCAGACCCTGTCCCGGTTTTACAGCCGGTTTGGTGACCGGGTGTCGGTGATGAATTCCACCCTTTCCGCCGGAGAAAAATACGACCAGTGTGAGCGCGCCAGACGGGGAGAGGTGGATGTGATTATCGGCCCCCGTTCTGCCCTGTTTACTCCTTTTCCCAAGCTGGGACTGATTATTATGGATGAGGAGCATGAGTCCAGCTATAAAAGTGAAACCATGCCCCGATATCATGCCAGGGAGACTGCAGTGGAGCTGGCACGGATCTGTGGTGCCAGCGTGGTACTTGGTTCTGCGACCCCTTCCCTGGAATCTTACTACCGGGCAAAAAACGGAGTCTATCAGCTTTTTACCTTAAAGGAACGGCTGACGGGAGGTACGCTGCCTGCGGTTCATATTGTGGATTTGCGGGAAGAATTAAGAGAGGGAAACCGTTCCATTTTCAGCAGACAACTCCAACAGATGATGGAAGACCGCCTGGAGAAAAAGGAACAGATCATGTTGTTTTTAAACCGCCGGGGCTATGCCGGTTTTATTTCCTGCCGCTCCTGTGGACTGGTGTTAAAGTGTCCCCACTGTGATGTGTCCCTGTCGGAGCATCGGGGAGGAATCTTAAAATGTCATTACTGTGGATATGAGCAGCCGGCAGTGCGGAAGTGTCCCAAGTGCGGCTC
>CAKRNW010000052.1 GCA_934371505.1 uncultured Lachnospiraceae bacterium | reverse complement strand
TATTATAATAGTTAAACCGAGTTTTTCAAATGTTATCTTGTGAAAGAATGGAAAATCTTCTATAATGAGTGCGTTGAAGCGAGAAAAAGGAGAATTTCTATCATGATAATCAATACGGTTCACACTATCGATGAGCTGCTTCAATTCGTAAACGTTCTGTGCAAGGAACACGGCCTGCGTCTCTGGTATCGGGGTGAGGAAAATGCGGAGTTGTCACTGATTCCTTCCATTCAGCGAAGCCAGAAACGTTTGGATGTGGAGCGGTATATCACCAATGATTTCTATATCCGGGCAAAACAAATCTTAAGCAATCCCCCTGAAAAACACAATTATGCCGGCTGGGTGTCCCTGATGCAGCACTACGGACTTCCCACCAGGATGTTAGACTGGAGCCAGTCTCCCTTGATCGCATCCTTTTTTGCCACGGAAACCTACCGGGATACCCCGGATATGGATGCCTGTGTATGGGTGCTGGTGCCCTGCCGTCTGAATGAACAGGAAGGCTTCGGCTCCTGCGTGTATCCCATCGATGCCGATACCACACAGGAAATGCTGCTGCCTGCCTTCAAGCACACACATCACAACCTGGAACTGGTAGACCGCATCCTGGCATGCAGCTCCACCGACAACAATCTGCGAATGTACTCCCAGCAGTCCAACTTCACCGTCCACAACTCTTTACAGAGGCTGGAGGATATCTGCGACGAGCACACTCTTTACAAAATCATCATTCCCTGCGATAGAAAGCAGTATTTCATCGAAAGTCTGCGGGTTTTCGGTATCACGGAAGGCTCTATCTATCCGGATTTGGATCATATCTCCAGCGATTTGAAGAATTCATACAGTATTTAACCAGACCAATAACCTATACAGGAGAAAACTGCCATGAAAATTGTATTGGAACATCTCACCAAAAAGTTTCCCAACCGCAACCGCAAAGTCCATGAAGATGTGATTGCCGTCAACGATTTCGATTTCGAGATTCCCGACGGCAAGCTGGTGGGCTTACTGGGGCCCTCCGGCTGTGGAAAGAGTACCACCCTGAACTTAATCTGTGGTCTGTTAAAACCCACCGAAGGACACATCTATTTCGGCGGGGACGATGTCACCGGACTGCCTGCGGAAAACCGTGGCGTGGGACTGGTTTTCCAGAACTATGCCCTGTACCCCCACCTCACGGTCCAGAAAAATATCCAGTTCCCGTTGGAAAACCTCAAGGGTGCGGACAAGCTCTCCAGGGAGGAAATGCAGAAACGGGTGTACGAGGCTGCAAAACTGGTGCAGATTGAGGAGCTGATGGAGCGCAAGCCCAGCGAGCTTTCCGGTGGTCAGCAGCAGCGTGTGGCAATTGCCCGCGCCCTGGTAAAGATGCCGAAGGTGCTTTTATTGGACGAGCCTTTGTCCAACTTAGATGCCAGACTCCGTCTCCAGACCAGAGAGGAAATCCGCCGCATCCAGAAACAGACCCAGATTACCACCGTCTTTGTCACCCACGATCAGGACGAGGCCATGAGCATTTCCGACATGATTGTGGTGATGAAGGACGGACTGGTGCAGCAGATTGGCAAGCCCCAGGAGGTGTACGACCATCCGGTGAATCTTTTTGTTGCCAATTTTTTAGGCACGCCTCCCATCAATGTCTTTCAGGGGAAGGTGGAGAAGGAACAGCTTTTCATCGGTGGGGACGCCGTGTTATCCGTAAAGGGGGTGGCTGACCAGGAGGTATGGGTTGGTATCCGTCCCGAAGGCTTTCTTCCTGCCAAAGAAGGTGCTTTACATTGTAACTTAAGCCGTCTGGAAGTGATGGGACGGGATGTGAGCGTGGTTTCCACCCATAACCAGTGCGAAAACGCCGCCATCCGTTCCATTATCAACTCCGACACTCCCATCGATGTGAACAGTGCCACCATCTCTTTCAATTTAAAGCCTCACAAAGTACATCTGTTCCACAAAGAGTCCGGGGCTGTGATTCCCTTTGAGACAACGGCAGAGTAAGGAGGCAGATAACGATGGAAACAAACAATCGCAAGGCGTGGCTCTATCTGCTGCCCGCATTCCTGTTTCTGGGAGCCTTCCTGATTTACCCTCTGGTGGATGTGTTTGTCTACTCCTTTGAGGAGGGCTACAACTCCGCCTCCCAGACTTATTTCGGCGTGGGCATGTACAACTATTCCTATGTGCTCCACGACCCTTACTTTTTGCAGGCGCTGAAAAATACCTTTCTTCTGGTCATTATCACCGTACCGGTTTCCACGGGGCTGGCGTTACTCATCTCCATGGCATTAAGCTCCATCAAACCGCTACGGGACTTGTTCCAGACCATCTACTTTCTGCCCTATGTAACCAACACCCTGGCTGTGGGTCTGGTATTTATGATTTTGTTTAAAAAGACCGCCTATTCCGACGGACTGGTAAACCTGTTAATCAGCTGGTTCGGCGGACCTTCCGTAGATTTCATTGACGGCCCCTACTGGGCAAAAATGTTTGTACTCTGCTTTTATACGATCTGGGTGGTCATGCCCTTTAAGATTCTGATTCTCACCAGTGCGCTGGCATCGGTGAACCAGGTGTATTACAACGCAGCCCGGGTGGATGGCACTTCCCGGTTCCGCATGTTTTACAAGCTGACCATTCCCATGATTTCTCCCATGATTTTCTATCTGATTATCACGGGATTCATCGGTGCGTTCAAGGCATACAGCGACGCAGTAGCACTCTTTGGCGTGGATTTGAATGCCGCCCAGATGAACACGCTGGTGGGTTATGTATACGACATGCTCTACGGGGACAGCGGCGGCTATCCTTCCTACGCATCCGCAGCCGCCATTATCCTGTTTGCCATTGTGCTGACCATTACCTGCATGAACCTGCTTGTCAGCAAAAAGCATGTCCACTATGTATAAGAATGGAGATTCTTATGGAAAAACAAACCGATTATGAAAAAATCCAAAAATCTGCGAAGATTCGCCGGATTGTGGGAAATGTGGTACTCTATACCCTGCTCACCCTCTGGGCCATCCTCGTTTTATTCCCTTTTTACTGGATGGTTTTAACCTCCGTAAAAAGCTACAGCACCTACAACGCTGAGCGCATCCCCGCCTTTTTTACCCTGTCACCCACCATGCAGAACTATGTGGATGCCTTTACCACGGTGCCTCTGGGACGCTATCTGTTAAACACGCTGATTTTCACGGTGATTACCACAGGCATTATGCTGGTGGTCATCACCCTGGCGGCTTTTGCCTTTGCCCGCCTGGAATTCCAGGGCAAGAATCTGGTGTTTACCCTGTTTTTATCCTTGATGATGATTCCCAATGAGTTGGTGGTCATCACCAATTTTGCCACCATCACCAATCTGGGACTGCGGAACACCTTCGTGGGACTGATTCTCCCCTCTGTCACCAGTGTGTTCTATATTTATCTGCTGAAGGAAAATTTCGCCCAGATTCCCAACGAGCTGTACTACGCCGCCAAGGTGGACGGTACCTCGGATTTACGATATCTGCGCCGGGTGATGATTCCCATCTGTAAACCCACCCTCATCACCATTGTGATTTTAAAGGTGATTGAGTGCTGGAACTCCTATGTATGGCCCCGGCTGATTACCGATGATGCCAACTATTACCTGGTGTCCAACGGCATCCAGGAAATCCGGGAGAACGGTTTCGGTCGGGAAAATATTCCGGCTATGATGGCTGCCGTTGTGGTGATTTCCCTGCCGTTAATGATTCTCTTTTTGATCTTCCGCAAGAAAATTATGGCCGGTGTTGCAAGAGGAGGTACAAAAGGATGAGAAAACTGTTCAGAAAAGGGCTGGTGCTCTCCCTGGTGCTTGCAGGGATGCTGATGCTCTCCGGCTGTCACGGCTCCCGTGGACTGGAGGCTTTCGCTATTCCGGAGGAATTTGATACCTCCCGGAATTATGAGATTACCTTCTGGGCCAAAAATGACACCAATAAGACCCAGACTGCGATTTACAAAAAAGCGATTGAGGATTTCCAGACGCTGTATCCCAACATTACGGTAAACCTCCGGCTTTACACCGATTACGGCAAAATTTACAACGATGTGATTACCAATATTTCCACGGAAACCACACCTAATGTGTGCATTACCTATCCTGACCACATCGCCACCTACATGACCGGCAGCAATGTGGTGGTTCCGTTGGATGACCTGTTTACCGACAGCCGGTACGGGCTGGGCGGTTCCCAGGTGCGGTTTGATTCCCCCACCAAGGACGAAATCATTCCCCAGTTTTTACAGGAGTGTTCCTTCCAGAATCATTACTATGCCATTCCTTACATGCGTTCCACCGAGGCATGTTATGTAAACAAGACTTATGTGGAAAAACTAGGCTTTACTCTGCCCCAATGCCTTACCTGGGACTTCGTCTGGGAGGTTTCTGAGGCGGCAATGGCGCAGGATGCGGAGGGCAATTATCTGGTGAACGGTCAGAAGGTAATGATTCCCTTTATCTACAAGTCCACCGACAACATGATGATTCAGATGCTGCGTCAGCAAAACGCAGGCTACTCCAATAACGAGGGGGATATCCTGCTGTTTAATGACACCACGAAGGATATCCTCTATACCGTGGCAGAGCATGCAAAAACCGGATCCTTTTCCACCTTTAAGATTTCCAGCTATCCGGCAAACTTTTTAAATGCCGGTCAGTGTATCTTCGCCATTGATTCCACCGCAGGTGCCACCTGGATGGGCACCAACGCTCCTTTAAGCGACATCAGTGCAGATGCCCTGGTGGATTTCGATACAGAAGTCATGATGCTTCCCCAGTTTGACCCCATGCACCCGGAAATGATTTCCCAGGGGCCTTCCGTCTGTGTCTTTAACAAGCAGGATTCCCAGGAAGTACTGGCATCCTGGCTCTTTGCCCAGTATCTGCTCACCAACGATGTCCAGATTGCCTATGCGGAGACGGAGGGCTATGTGCCTGTCACTTCCAAAGCCCAGCAGGACACTGCTTACCTGGATTATCTGGCACACTGCGGCATTGATGACGATACCCATTACCGAGTGAAAATCCAGGCATCGGAGCTGCTGTTATACAACGCGGAAAACACCTTTGTCACCCCCGTATTCAACGGCTCTGCCTCCCTCCGGGATGCCTCCGGTCAGTTGATTGAAAATGTGGTGAAATCTGTGCGGCGGAAAGAAACCATTGACGAGTCCTACATGGACAAGCTGTTTTCCGATGTAACCTCCCTGTACCGTCTCGACCAGAAACGGCAGACAGGCATGGAAAAGGCAGACTTAGGACCTCTGCCAAAGGCGGCGGTTATCCTGCTTTCTGTGCTGGGAATCACCTGGATTGGCATTATCCTTTACGTTACCCGTAAGTTTTGGACAAAATTGCTCGTGTTTAGGCACAATAACCATTGATTTCCTCGCTAAATACGGTATAATGGCATTGTTTCTAAATAAAATACTCATGAGAATGAAAAGAGGAGAAATTATGAGAAAGTCACTGATTGTAACTCTGGCTCTTTCCCTGACCCTGGCTCTCGCAGGATGTGGAAAAGCTGCAAACGATGGCGCAGATGTCAAAGGCGAAGGCGTTATGACCTATGCAGACTATGTTGCTGCTGATGTGGACAGCGAGGTTGTGGTAGAAACCTACATCCAGGATAAGCAGGGCTGGTGGGAAAACGAAGGTGTCGGCGTAGCAACCTTCTACACCCAGGACAAAGACGGCGCTTACTTCCTTTACAACATGCCTTGTTCCAAAGAGGACTATGACAAGCTGACCGAGGGAACCAAAATCAAGGTTACCGGTTATAAATCCGAATGGGCTGGCGAAGTTGAAATTATCGACGCAACCTACGAAATCGAGGATGGCAGCTATGTGGCAGAGGCTGCTGACATGACCTCCTTACTTGGTACCGACGACTTAATCAAGCATCAGAACGAGCGTGTAGCTTTCAAGGGTATGACCGTAGAGGCTGCCAACGACAACGGCGATGCTTTCATGTACAACTGGGATGGCTCCGGTTCTGAAGGTGATGACCTGTACTTCAACGTTTCCTACAACGGTGAGACTTATACCTTCACTGTAGAGTCTTATCTGTGCGGTCCTGACACCGATGTTTACCAGGCTGTAAAGGCTCTGGAAGTTGGTCAGACTGTGGATATGGAAGGTTTCCTGTACTGGTACGAGGGCGTAAATCCCCACATCACCAGCGTTACTGTAAAATAATTTTGGATAGCAAAAAGAGGTATGGCCTGGATGCCATACCTCTTTTTTTATTCTTCTATTCCTGTGGAAAAATCTGGTTTTTCCGTTTGTCCAGTGCAAACAGCAGGGTCATTCCCAACAGACCGCAGGAAATAATTTCTCCGATTCCAACGGTAATGGCAAAATAAATCAAACTGCCTTCCAGTTTGTATACATAGGAAAGCACCAGGGGTACAACGATGATGTTTGCCACGATGGGAGGCAGGGGCGCCAGCCATTTATGCTTGCGGAGTGCCCAGGTGCCCAGTGCTCCCACTAAGGTTGCCAGGGAACCAAACACCACATCCCAGGGTGCGCAGCCGGTGATCATGTTGCTGAGGAGGCATCCCACAAATAAACCGGGAACCGCTGCCGGAGTAAAAAAGGGCAGGACAGTCAAAGCCTCCGAAAACCGCACCTGGATGGCGTAATTTGCCAATCCCAGGGCATTTGCCAGCATGGTCAGTACCACATACAATGCTGCAATCACCGCAGCCTGTACCAGTTTGATTGTTTTCTGATTTCTCATATTTCGTTTTCTCCTTTAGTTTTGTTTTATGTGAGGAAGGTCTCGAACTCACAATTTTGCTTTTCAGCCTATGTACTATAACATGGTTTTTTCGGAAACGCAAGGGCGAAACCCTTTGGTTCCGCCCATATCCTTAGTTCTTTATGTCAAATGTTTATGAGAACTTCTCTACAATACCACTGATGGCATTTGCGTTTTCTTTATTTTTTTTGACAATTATCGTCATTGCCTCTGTCGTTTCTTCGGTTTGTCTTACCTTGTCCATAATATCCTGGCTTTTCACATTCTGTTCATCTGGGACATTAGAGACATCCTGTATCTGTGTCTGAATATTATCCACGACATCCACAAATGTTTCTGAGGATTCTGCAATATCAGAAATAATCTGTTTCATATCGTTGATGGATTCATAATAATCCTGCGTTGCTTTTGCGAAGTCTCCAAATTGCGTCTGCACATCGTTTTGCAGGAACTGAATTATCTGGTCAAAGCAAGTCTGTACCTTGGCAATATTATCCTTTGTTTCATTACAAATTGCCTGAATCTGTGTTGCTGTCTGGGAAGAACTTGTCGCCAGATTCCCGATTTCTCCCGCTACTACAGCAAAACCTTTTCCTGCCTCTCCTGCTCTGGCTGCCTCAATGGACGCATTTAACGATAAGAGATTGGTTTGACTGGTAATATCAAGGATTTGAGCTGCCATCTCATCAATCTTCATTAACGACTGCAAATCCTCCATTGCTTTTTCTATTGCCTGCTGGTTCTCTGCAATATGGACACTGGTATCCTTCAAGGTAGTGTTTGCCAGATTTTGCATCTGCTCTACTTTGTCCATCAACTGGCTGCTATGGATGTTTCCTTCTTCGATTTTCTGTTCCACATCTGCCACTACTCTGCTGATTTCGTCTATATCTTTATCTACCCGCTCAACCGTGTGGTTAATTTTCTCAGCATGATTAGCAAATGCCTCTGTCGCCTTTGAATTTTCAGTTACACAGGAAATTAACACATCAGACGACCCCTGCATGGCAACTGCAGAATCATTTAAGGACGAAGAACATTCGGACAGAGTAGTCACGATTTCGCTGAGTGCATCATATAAGGAATTAAGTGCAGTAGCAATTTTTCCTATCTCACTTTCCCTGCCAAGAAAAGGTGTCAGTTTCTTATTTTTCTCCAGTTTCAGCGTGCTGAGCTGCATAATAGATTCTTCTACATAGCGTAAGGGTTTTAAACTGGTAAATACCATGACAAACGCCAATATACTGATTACCAAAACAAAGACAACACAGATTTCGCCCAGCACCAGCATGTTCTTTTGTACAGAACTGTAGATATTTGTCTCGCTGTCATAGGAGATAACTGCCCAGCCATGCTTATCTATATACTGATAATCCGCAATCAATGTATTACTTTGTCCCTTATAGGTAAGTTCTCCAGAGGTCTGACCCGCATTAATCTGTTCCACGATTTCTAACAGCATCTCATCCTCAATCTGATTTGCAATCAGACTCTGGTCATCAGCAAAAATATACATCCCTGTCTCTACATTGATCATGTAGAATCCACTGGTATCATCCTGTTCTTTCAAACTATTTAAGGTTGTCGCCAAATCCTCCACAAAGGGGCCACCGCCTACATAACCAAGAATCGTTGTTCCATCAGTATCAAACACGGGACAATACATGGACAAAATCAGTTCGCCAGATGCCGGGGATACAATAATTCCCGCATCATATAATCCGTTTCTTGTGGTCATGGCATCCTGCAAAGCCTTCAGTGAATCGCCTTCCCGGAGGGTAATGCCTACAACCTGAGGATTTGAGTGTACAATACAGTGTGTATTCCACTCACCCACATAAATTCCTTCCCAGTTATCCAATCCCTTATAATAGTTTTCCGTATAGGATTGTGCTGCCTCTAATTTACTCTGATTCTTTGCATCCTTTAGCACTTCACGGATTTCCGGCGTCCTGCTATATGCCTCCAAGAGATTTTCCTGTCTAATCACGTATTCTTCTATCAGTTCTGTCTGTGCTGATAACATGTTTTCCATGTTATTGCGCTCCGATTCCCTCATCAGGGATGTCAGCGTTGAAAATGCAGTTATGTACAACAGCCCCATACATACAATGAGAATTAAAGTAATTCCCAAGGTAATCTTTTTACTTAATTTCCAGTTTTTCATCTAGTATCCTCGCTTTCCCCGGATAAGAAATCTTATTATTTTCCAAATAGCCAGTCTATTTGTATTAGATCATACTCTCCCGCTCCTTAAAGGTCAATATGAAACCATACTCTGTATGGAAAACTTTTCTCCACTATGTTAAAATACTGAATGGACAAAATCCAAGTGCTTAAAAGAGGAGCGCATTACCCATGAATACCGTAGAAAACTATTCCATGCGTTATCTGGAAAAACGAGATATTGACCAGTACAATGCCCTGTTACGTTATACCTTTCAGGTGACGGAGGAGGAGCTTATCGCCACCGGCTGGAAAAATGAGGAAATCAAGCAGTCCAAGTTCCCGGTACTGGAGCGTGCCGATGTTCTGGGCTGTTTTGACGGAGATAATCTGATCTCCCAATTTGCAGTCTATCCACTGAAAATGAATATATACGGCGAGGTTTTTCCCGTGGGGTTTGTCACCAGCGTCTGCACCTACCCGGAGTACACCGGCCACGGCATCATGAAAAAGCTGATGGTGCAAAGCCTTTCCCACATGAAGAAACAAGAAAAATCCTTCGCCCTTCTCTATCCCTATTCCATCCCTCTGTATCATCATCTGGGATGGGAGATTATTTCCAACAAAATTTCTTTTATTATCAAGGATTCCCAGATTCCCACCGGTGTCCGGGCTCCCGGCTATGTCCGTAGAGTGGACTGGGACAACAGTGATTTCCATGAGTTACATTCCCATTTTGCCTCCATTACCCACGGCTGCCTGTTCCGCAACTCCCTCGCCTGGGAGGAGTACTGGCGCTGGGACGAGGACGACACCAACGTGGCGGTCTACTACAACACCAACGACAAGCCCTGCGGTTTCATGGTGTATCTCATCAAAAATGACATCATGCACATCAAGGAAATGATTTACCTGAACCGCGAGGCAAAAAAAGGACTCTGGGAATACATCCACGCCCACGATTCCATGATTGATGAGGTACACGGAAACACCTATTTCAGCGAACCCATCGCCTTTGAGATGGACGATGGGGATATCAAGGAATCCATCTGTCCCTACGCCATGGGGCGTATCATTGATGTGGAGGGTTTTTTGAAGGACTATCCCTGTGACCCGGACGGCGGCATCCTGCTCATCGAGCTGGACATCTCCGACAAGCTGCTTTCCTGGAATAACCGGAATTTTCAGGTATGCTTTGAGGATGGACACTGCCATCTCACAGACAAGCCTGCAGAATATAAATTAAAAATGGACATCGCTACCCTCACCACTCTGCTGTTGGGTTATAAAACTGCCGAACGTCTCTATGAGCTGGAGCGGATTTCCGGCAGAAAAGAAGCGGTTGACCGGCTGGATGATGTACTTTTTCATAAAATTCCGTATATTTCCGATTATATTTAAGATAAATTCCTTTGGGACAGTAAGTGCTATCGGTTTTCCACCGTTGACAGGAAGCTTATTTCTGTGGAGTAATCTGCAAAGATAAGACTGAAAAAAGACAGAGGAGTCATCTCCCTCTGTCTTTATACCACATCCTGCCTTCTATTTTTTCTTAATCCGTATTTCTATCATAATTCCTCTTGAGCTCCTTATAAAATGCGTCATTCGCCTCAACCGTCAGGTCATCCAGTTCCGAGAAAACATCATGGTAGTTTTTAGGGAATTTGTTCTCACCAAACGCTTCTATCCTGCTTCCATCCACAAATTCCACCTGAAAGCTCATGGAATATCCGTCTAAGACATTGGGATCGCTTCCACGAAAGCCTGCCCAGGATGCCACATCATAGGTTTCCAAAACCCTGCGTGCTTGATCAAGAGTCTCTGCATCCACCGGATAGTCAAAAAGCTCCTCTTCTTCCCCATCCCAGGGCTCTATCCGTACCAGCGCTTTCTCCCCCTGCCGGATCAGGCTTACACTCCTGATTGGCTCCATCATCGTTCCATGCACATAATACGTCAATTCCTGAATATCCGGAAGCGGTGTACTCTGACTGTTTTCTGGATTCTCCATGTTCTCTGTGTCACTTCCTGCCGTCGTGACTTCCGGAACTTTATCCTGCTTATTTCCAGGCCACTTTCCGCAGCCTGCGATCAACGCCGCCCACGTAGTAAATGCCATCAGCAATACCCAGCCTTTCTTTCCTTTTTTCATAAGCCACTTCCATCTTCCTTTTGATCACGATTCTTCAAAAGCATTCGGATTCCTGTTGACAGAAGTAAAATAGTTAGCACAACTCTGAAAATACTGACTCCACCAGAAGACATGCCGCTTTTTTGGAGTGCAGTTTTTTTATCCAGTTCTCCGCTTAGCATATTGGGTGTCGCCCCTTTTACATAAGTCAGGGTTCCCTGCTCCTGAATGCCGATTACCGTCACCATATCCCCATCACTCTGAAAAGGAACGGAATAATAATAACGCCGATCACCTTCCTCGAAAACCCCTCTGCCCATTCGCTGGGTTCCGATAAATTTTTCACCGCTGTATTTCCGGTCTGTGAGAATCGCAAGCCCTGCCTCAGATAGCGTCTCCTCATCAAATTCGTATTCTCTTCCCGTCATAAGCTGTTCGATAAATTCCTCGGACAGATGATAGGCTCCCACATCTGCTGCGCCCTGGAAGGTTTCCATTCCGCCCACGCCCAGATCGGAATTCCATTCCATATTCGACTCTGTCATCGAACCATTCCATTCTTTCAGCTTCAGTTTTTTTGCACTTCGCATGGCACGCGGGGCATGGATCGTGAGTCCCAGTTCGTCATCATAAGCCGGTTCCAGAACCTTCAGTTCTCCGCAGACAATCACAATCTTTCCATCATTTGCCGGATCATAGCTGCCCTGTCCCACATATACGATATCATCTATTTTTTCCTGTTTCGCAGCACGATTTGTACCACACGATTTCACGGTAGAGACAGCGCAAAGCAAGCCGAGCAGTATCACGATAACCGCACCTGTTTTTTTATTTTTTCTTGGTTTCTGGGCTTTCTTCATCTTCACACCCCTTTCTTTCCAGATCATACATCACTGCTCTTTACTATCGCTCTATGGCCAGGGATTCATGATCATATAAACAGTCATGGCAAATAATGGTAATACAATGAATAACGGCAGCGCCCAGTTTCCTATTGTCTCCCTGACATTCTTCCAACGCATAAGTAAAGTTTTCCGGTTCTCCCTCTTCTGGTGAATGCGTTTTCGTTTTCCATTTTCCAGAAGCTGAAAGATCACTGGTGAATCATAAACCTCAATTCGCCCAAATACGGCAAATCCTACCATAGAAATCGGAAGTGCCAGACACAGCCAGATGATATTGTAACTATAATCCAGCTGCTGGAACAGGGTCCAGTCACCGGAACCCATACACTTAAATGCAGTAAGGATCCATGCCAGAATGCAAGTGGAAGCATTCACCAGCAGAAGGATCATCACAATCTTTACGATACGCCCCGGAGAGTAGAATCCCAGCTGTACCGGAAGTTCCTTTCCGCCAATCGTTTCAAAGAACACCGGTTTTATGGAGTCTTCTGGTTTCTTCTTTTCTTCTTCGCTGATACTTTTAAGAATCTTTCTTCGAACTCTGGCCTCTCTTCCCTTACTGAACACCGTAAACAGAATCAGCGCCGCCACCAGTCCAGCCATGCCAACCAGTTCAAACAGTTCCTTCAGATCCATCGGCACTCCGCCATAATTCCGGAATGCAAAAAAGAAAAAAATCATCACTGCCAGCGTTCCAAGAAGCGGCTCGATCACCCAGGGATAGGTCCTGGTTTCTTTTTCCGCCAATACAGATACTTTGCCTGTCTGCCCGTTCACTGCCGCCTGCACTTCTCCGCAATCCATAAAATAGACCGGAAGAAATGCCGGCAGACGAAGCAATGCTTCTGACTCCGGACACAATGCCAGACCGGTTGTCTGCATCGTGTGCTCCACAGTCGGGCGATATTCCTCTGCCACCTCTTCAAACACACGGCGTCTTAACTCCGCGCCATCTGCTGTCGGAATCTCTGCTGCATGGCCTGCAATATATCCAAATTGAAATGGCTCCAGTTCATCCCACAAAAATGGTTCCATTCCATTTAATAACAGATTGTTGCAGCGATCCGTCACATTGACTGCCACATGCTCCAGAAATCCTCCGCATTCATAATGTCTGTTGGAATTGTCTCTGGTCACCGTGAAACGGATGGGTCCACGAATCAGCTCATAAGGAAGATATATCCCTTTTAAGTTTTTCTTGTTTTCTTTTAAAATCTGTGCTTCATTTTTATCATGATGCTGTTCAATCCATTCATCCAGCCGTTTTTCTGCCTGTTTCCTGTTCAGCTTAAAAGGAATCAGCATCTCCGGGAATCCTTCTCCCATCTGGACATCTGAGCGTAGAACCTTGGACTGGCAGAAAATACAGGTCTCCACCACTTCATGTTCCTTCACAATCACCCGTGCTCCGCAATTCGGACACTCACAGGCAATCGTCTGACTGTCCGGAAGCTCCTGCTCTAACAAGGTTTTTGTAAGACTTCGAAATTCCCGTAGCTTTTTTAAGGGAATCTCTGTTCCTGTATTTCCTCCACAGTTCGGACAATGGTAATTCTGTGTCACAACATCAAACTGGGCAGGTGCGCCACAGGTGGCACAGTGAATGGTCATAATCTTTCCCTGATTCATACCCTATCCTCCCCTGACCCTGTTCTTATGCCCAGGGATCTGCTTCTTTTGGTATCCGGATTCCGGTTAAGAGCTGCTGTTCCCACAAAAACCACTGTCCTGTAGATGGCTTCTTCCGGAGCTTTAATGGCCGCGGACTATCTGCTCCGCTGCACGCCACATACAAGGTCAGATAGCCTTCTCCTATCTGGCTTCTGCTGTAGTCGTTTTCCGATACCGCTACCCGGTAGGGCTGTACCGGAGTATAATTATTCTCCGGAGAAGAGCCGGAAAAATAAGAACGCATCAGATACTCTTTTCCACGAAATCTGTCTCTTATAAACTGTTTGTCAATTCCATTTAATGGTCTGGGTCCACGCAGAAAATCCAGCATTTTTTCTGTTTCTGATGGATTTTCAGGATAAAGGGCAAGGGCTGCTACCGTCAAAGCAGCCACTTCCTCCGGGTTTGTCATGCCTGCCTGGGGCATTGCCTGTAATTCCTGTAATGTTTTTGGAAGTCTGTTCAATGTTATCTCGCTCATCATATCCCTCCTTTAGATCGGTTCCCATTCTCCGGTCAGATCATCCATTCGATAAACGAGTCCGGATGGAGACACCGCATAATAATATTCTGCTACGAACTGGTCCGGATGCTCTGTTCCAAGGGCAAAGAGCACACAGGCTTCACCCTGGATAGTCTCCATACCGTCCACATCCCGGATTGCCATACCCAGTTCCAGCCTCTCCTGTACTTCAGATTGTGCAAGAAGCACCTCGATTTCATTGCCGGAATAATCATAGTTTTCCCCGGCCGCTGCTACGGGACGCAAGTAGAATTTTTCCACCGACCCGCTCGTAAATGGGAAAAAGGCTTCTCCTTCCATTTCGTGAATGGTCAGGCAGTCTCCTTCCAGCTCCAGCC
>CAKRNW010000051.1 GCA_934371505.1 uncultured Lachnospiraceae bacterium | reverse complement strand
TCACTTTTTTGAAAGAAGAACCGATTTTGGATTCCATTTCATTGAGCAGAGCCGTGCGAAAAGCATTGCGTAAAAAATAGGCGAAGCCTATTTTTTATATAGAGGTGCAGAAATGTCCATTATGTGGTATAGTAAAAAAGACATCGGGTAACAAAATATCGAAATAAAACAGCGGGATTTAAATGAAAACAATGAAAATATTACAAAAAATAATGACAGCAATAGCTGTGTTAGTATTTCTCATATTGGCAGGAGTGCTGGTCTGCGCAGTGAATCCGAACATTTCTCAGACTGTGGGCAGTAAAATAAGCAGTCTGACAGCAAATCGCGGGAATGGACAGGAGATGCCAACTTCGGAAAACGGTGAAACGCAGACGGCAGAATCACAGCCGCAGGATGGAAATCCCCAGGATTCTTCTGTGACTTTGTCAGGAAATGAACAGAATACCGGTATGGATCAGCAGCCGACAACGAGCATTGCCAAAAAGGAATTGGAAGATGGTTTGTATGTAAAGGATTATCCGGATCCTTATCAGGCACCGGATGAGGATCAGATACGGATTCCGGGAGAAGTACAGGGGTATAATGGATGGGAACCGGTTCAGGGCAGTGGTCATCAGGTCAACGAAGACCAACTGGACGAGGTAGTTCAGTATGTAGGATATGGGGAAACAGGGGAAGGACTGACCTTTTCAGAACAATTTTATCCGTATTACCATATGCTGGATGACAATACCCAGGCTTTATATCGACAGGTTTACGCGAATACCCAGGCGTTGAATAACCGTTTTGCGCCCATCGTCCGGGTGAGCCAGAATGAATTAAAAAATGCATTTCAGGCAGTAGTAGGAGATCATCCGGAATTATTCTGGCTGAATACCTCCTATCAATGCCGGTATGTTCCATCGGGAACTGTGGCAGAGATTACACTGGATTTTAACCGGACAGCGGATCAGCTGGAGATTTCTAAGAGAGATTTTGAGGAGGGAGCGCAGAACATTCTGGATCTTGCAGGAAATCCTGAAAATGGGGGAATGGCGGATGCTGATGCAGAGGTGGCCATTCATGATGCATTGATTTCTCAGGTAAGCTATGATACCAGTGCAGAATTAAACCAGAGCGCCTACAGTGCATTGGTAGACGGAGTGACTGTGTGCGCCGGATATGCCAGAGCCTATCAGTATTTATGCCAGAAATGCGATATCCCCTGTTATTATTGTACCGGTTATGCCGGACAGAACCATGCGTGGAATATTGTGGGACTAGAGGATGGGTATTACAATGTGGATGCTACCTGGGATGATGAGGCATCGGATACCCATGCTTATTTCAACAAGACCGATGCAGATTTTGCTACGGATCATA
Source organism: uncultured Lachnospiraceae bacterium (assembly GCA_934371505.1). Taxonomy (GTDB): domain Bacteria; phylum Bacillota; class Clostridia; order Lachnospirales; family Lachnospiraceae; genus UMGS2037. The sequence continues at coordinate 13,178 of CAKRNW010000051.1, read as the reverse complement.
TCAGAAGGGATTTGTCTGTTTACTTGCCGCCCTGCAATGGGGAGACCTACCACTATGAATCAAAGACACCGGAACAGGAAACGGACGGAGGCAGTGAAGTTCCCACCCAGAGTCTGAACCAGCTGCAATTTGACCCCAACAGCTATTATGGCTACGGGGATAATCATACTCTGCGGACGCTGGCAGACACCGGAATCTCTGAGCTGGATGTCAAGACCAGCATAAAGGACTATTACGATGCCTGCTATGACAAGGCAACCACCTCCCAGGGACGCAGTTTTACTTTCCAGATTGTGGTCAGTGACTACCAGCTGATGGAGGATATTTATAATTCCTATGTAAATCACAGTTACGAAGAAGGCTATGGCAGGAGGGCATTGGCACAGCTAGGGGCATCTTCCTGGGATATGAGAGTAAATATTGAAGCCTTACAAGGTGATTTTTATTTAATCACACATACTGTGACCTATTAAGAGGACAGAAGAAATGGACACAAGGGATGTTTTAGAACAGGTAAAAAACGGAACCATGACAGTGGAGCAGGCGGAGGGTTATTTCCGTCGGGCACCTTTTGAGGAGATGGGCTTTGCAAAGCTGGATATACATAGAAAACTACGCAGTGGGTTTGCGGAGGTGGTATTCTGCAGCGGTAAGGCAGATGAACATTTACTGGCCATTTATGAACATTTATATGAATCAGACGGAGAAGTATTTGGCACCCGGGCAAGTCAGGCTCAGTATGAACTGATCCGGAAACGGTTTCCCCAGGTAGTCTATGATCCCAATTCCCACATTTTGAAGATCGAGAAGGAAAAGGAACACATGGGAAAAATCGTGGTGTGTACGGCGGGAACGGCGGATATCTCCGTAGCGGAGGAGGCGGCCCAGACCGCGGAATATTTTGGCACCCATGTGGAACGGATTTATGATGTGGGTGTGAGTGGACTGCATCGTCTGCTGGCCAGACTGGAAACGATTCAGAGTGCCAATTGTGTGGTGGCGGTGGCCGGAATGGAAGGTGCCCTTGCCAGTGTGATTGGTGGTCTGGTGGATAAGCCGGTGATTGCAGTTCCTACCTCCGTAGGATATGGTGCCAGCATGCACGGACTCTCCGCCCTGCTGACTATGATTAATTCCTGTGCAAACGGAATTGCGGTGGTCAATATAGATAATGGCTACGGGGCAGGGTATCTGGCGACACAGATCAACAGGCTGGCCTGCCAGAGCCCTGAACAGGAGCAGTCTCATGAGTGAGATCAACAATAAGATCCACGAGCTGCACCGCGTGGATATGCTGGCGGGACGGGAAGGCTGGCTTTCCGGGTTTCACCCTCTTGCGAAGGTGCTGGTAACCGTTATTTTTATTTTGACTGTTGTATCTTTTGATAAATACGACCTGGCAGGGCTTCTGCCCATGGCAGTTTATCTCATCATAGTGATGAGTCTCCACGGTCTGAATTTTCAAAGGATCTGGAAGAAAGCAGGCTCTCTTTTCCTGATGGTAGGCCTTGTGGGGGCGATAAACCCTTTTCTGGATACCACACCGCTTTTTACCATGGGACGGATTACGGTGACCGGAGGAGTGGTATCCTTTGTGACGCTGCTACTAAAAGGAAGTTATGCCTTGTGTGCTTCTACGATTTTAATTCTTTCCACCTCCATGGAAGAAATCTGTTATGCATTGCAGGTGTTACATCTTCCCAAGGAACTGATTACGGTTTTACTGTTGATTGACAGATATGTGATTGTGTTTATGAAGGAAGTGGAACGAATGAGCCAGGCTTATTCTCTTCGGTCACCCAGACAAAAAGGTGTTCATTATAAAGTATGGGGATCTATGGTGGGACAACTGCTGCTGCGCAGCATGGATCGGGCGGAAAACGTATATGAGAGTATGAAACTCCGGGGATTTCAGGCCACTTTTACCTTACCGGGAAAGAACTATGGGAGGGCATCCTCGGTATGCTTTGTGGTCATTTGGGTCTTGTTGTTTTTGTGTCTGCGCTTTGGAAATGTGCAGGTGTTTATTCATTTATTCAGCAGATAGACAGGTATGAAATGATTTCCTTTGAAAAGGTTAGTTATTGTTATGATAAAGTGAAGACGAAGTATTCCAGAGATGTTTTGAAAGGAATTTCTTTCCGGATACGGGAAGGAGAGAAGATCGGTCTGGCAGGAGCCAATGGTGTGGGAAAATCCACATTACTTAAGCTGATTGTGGGACTTCTGGATCATTATGAAGGACGGATTACCGTGGATGGAATCCTGGTGGAGCACCGGAATTATCCCCAGGTTCGGGAAAAGGCATCTTATGTATTTCAAGATTCCGACAGCCAGCTTTTTATGAATACGGTGTATGAGGATGTGGCCTTTGCTCCCCGTAATTATGGACGATCTCCGGAAGAAGTGGAGAAGCGGACAATGGATGCCTTGCGGGCAGTCCATATGGAAGAAAAAAAGGAGTGCCAGATTTACCGTCTTTCCGGTGGAGAAAAAAAGCTTGCGGCTATCGCAACCGTGCTTTCTATGGAGCCGGAAGTGTTATTGATGGATGAACCCTCGGTTGCCCTGGATCCTCAGAATCGCAGAAATCTCATTCATATTCTTAAAGAATTGCCGGTGGCACAGGTAATTGCATCCCATGATCTGGATTTCTTATATGATACCTGTGACAGAATTCTGGTACTATCCGACGGGAAACTTGTGGCAGACGGAACACCGGATCAGGTGCTCTTAGATGAGGAACGGATGCAGGCCTATGGATTGGAACTGCCTTTATCCTTTTCAAGGAGGGACACATCATGTATAATATAGTTAAGTGATAGTTGATCACGGAAAGGAAGGGTTCTTTGTATGAGAAATTTCATTGCATTTATCAACGATTATATTAAAAACTGTGATTCCAGAATGATGGCGTTAGTGAAACTGTGCCTGGGTGTTCTGGGATTGTTGGCGGGACTGACGGTGCCCAGGGAGCATAAAAAGAAAGTGGCAGCCGGCGGTGTGGTTTTGCTGTTGGCGGCCTACATTCCCCTTGTGGCAGACTGTGTGAGGCATTATTCCAAAAAACAGAACAGAAAACCCAGTGAAAAGATGGAGCGTCCCCGCTACATTAAATTAGGATAGTGTGAAAATGAAACGAGAAGATATGGAACAGGTTTTTGATTCCAAATATCTGCGGGTGTTTGATCTGCAGAAGGAAGCGGGAACCCACTATTATAATGCCACCCGCCGGGATTTGGAACATGTGGTGGCAGCAAAATCCAAAGAAGAATTTAGGGCGATGCTTCCGGATGCAGTGACCTGTATTGTGATTCTGGATAAACCGGGAGAGGACGCAAAACTTCTCATGTCCTACGAATACCGTTATCCGGTGGGACAGTATTTGTTAAGCCCTCCCGCGGGACTCATTGATCCGGAGGATTGCGGGGAAGGTGACCCGGTTCTTACGGCAGCAGTCCGAGAACTGGAAGAGGAAACCGGATTAAAGCCTACAGAGAAGGACACAGTGAAATCAGTAAATCATCTGCTGTTCAGCACACCGGGAATGACAGACGAGAGCAATGCTCTGGTCTGTGTGGTGCTGCATGATTTAAAGGGATTGACCCAGGAGGGAGCCGTGGGTGCAGAGCGGTTTGACGGCTTTGAGTTCATCAATAAAAATCAGGCAAAAGAATTATTGAAGAATGGCTGTGACCAAAACGGAATCTTTTATTCTGTTTATACATGGGCAGCATTAGTATACTTCGCAACAGATTTGTGGAAAAGCGAAGAGTAGACGGAGGCTTCTATGGATACAGAATCGCAGGAACTGGAGAGGTATGCCCGGGGCTATGTGACCGTAAATCTGGATGCAATCGTGTCCAATATGCGTCATATGAAGGCCAATCTTGCAGAACAGACTAAGATGATGGGAGTTATCAAAACGGATGGTTACGGACATGGAGCGATACCTATAGCCAGACAGCTGGAAAATCTGGACTTCGTGTTTGGATATGCTGTGGCAACACCGGAGGAGGCAGGACTTTTGCGAAGAGCCGGAATCAAGAAACCGATTCTCATTCTGGGATACACTTTCCCCTATTGTTATGAGAAACTGGTGGAGGAGCAGATCCGTCCTGCCGTGTTTCGCTATGATGCTCTGAGTGCCCTGGGAGAGACTGCGGCGAGTATGGGGAAGACGCTTCCCATACATATTAAAGTAGATACCGGTATGAACCGAATCGGTATCCGGCCGGATGAGACGGGTCTTGCTTTTGTACAAAAGGCATTGGAGACACCTTGGATTACTGTAGAGGGTATTTTTACCCACTTTGCCAGAGCAGATGAAACAGACAAAACATCAGCAAAACAGCAGTTGGTAAAATTTAAGAGTTTCTGTAGGGAGATTCAGGAGAAACTGGGGGTTCGGATTCCCATCCAGCATTGCTCCAATTCTGCAGGCATTGTGGAAATGAGAGATGCCAATATGGATATGGTGCGTGCAGGAATTACTCTGTATGGTTTATGGCCATCGGATGAGGTGCGGCAGGATATTGTGAAGCTGGCGCCGGCTCTTTCCTGGTATACGCATATTTCTTATATAAAGGAAGCAGAGCCCGGGAATGCAATCAGTTACGGCGGCACCTATACGGTGGAGAAACCCATGCGGATTGCCACCATACCGGTGGGCTATGGAGACGGATATCCCAGGGGGCTTTCCAATAAAGGCTATGTGCTGATCAACGGAAAAAAAGCACCAATTCTGGGACGGGTCTGCATGGATCAGTTTATGGTGGATGTGACGCAGATCCCGGAGGCAAAGGAAGGTGCGCTGGTTACCTTGATTGGAAAAGACGGGGAAGAACAGATTACCATGGAGAAATTGGGTGACTTGTCCGGGCGGTTTAATTATGAGCTTGCCTGTGACATCGGCAAACGGATTCCAAGGGTTTATCTGGAAAAAGGTGAAATTGTGGAAACCAGAGACTGGTTTTAAAATTAGATAAGTGGGAAAACGTATGAACCTTTCTTTCCATGGGAATACTTGACATAAAGATTCTCTGGAAAGGAAGGTTTTTATGCGAAGAGGAGATATTTATTATGCCGACCTGCGGCCTGTGATCGGATCGGAACAGGGAGGAATCCGGCCGGTGCTGATTATTCAGAATGATGTGGGAAATCGTCACAGCCCTACGGTAATCTGCGCGGCAATTACCTCACGATTAAATAAGGCTAATCTGCCCACCCATATTTTACTGGATACCAATGAGTGCGAGATTGTGAAGGATTCTGTAATTTTGCTGGAACAGCTGCGTACCATAGACAAGAAACGCTTAAAGGATAAAGTGTGCCATTTAGATCCGCAGATTATGAACAGGGTAAATCATGCGTTAAAGATCAGTCTGGAACTTTCTACATAACAGAGGAAATCTTGACGACCGATTCAATAAATGTTATAGTTTAATTTGTTATTTTATGGCTTAAAGGTAAAAAGGAGATGGAAAACTATGGATGATGGTGGGCCCACTGTCAGTATCGCAATACTTGTATTTATCATTCTTCTGATTATAAACTTTTTATTGATCGGTTTTGAGGCTGCCCTGCAGGGATTGTCTTTACAGGACATTGAGAAGCGGATGGAAGAGGAAAAGGGGAAAGACCGAAAAACCCACAGACTTCACAAGATTCTGGAGAAACCGGTGGAATTGATTGTGGCAATTCGATTGCTTCTAAGCATAGGTGATTGTGCCTGGGCAATTGTGTTTGCCAGAGAGGGATATTACCTGCTGCTGATTGCAGGGGTGCTGATTCTTGCGGCAATCAGCTTTTACATTCCCAGTAGTCTGGCGTTGCGGAATCCGGAACGATGGGCATATCGTCTGATCAATCCGGTATACATACTTTGGAGAATCACCGCTCCCTTTTATCTGTTGGTAATTTATGTAGGAAAGTTTCTGTTATGGGTGTTCCATATTAAAGAAAATCCACAGACCGATGATTTGACGGAAGAAGAGATCCTGGATATGGTCAATGAAGGACATGAGCAGGGGGTTATCGAAGCCAGTGAGGCAGAGATGATTACCAATATCATTGAGTTTGGCGACAAGGAAGCCCAGGACATTATGATTCACCGCGGCCAGATTGCTGCGCTGGACGGCGATATGCACTTCCGCGATGCGATTGATTATCTGCTGACCGCCAACAACAGCCGTTTCCCGGTGTATGAGGAATCCCTGGATCATATCATCGGTATTCTGCATCTGAAGGATGCCATGCGGATCCATGACCAGAATGAGTTACTGGATTTGCCCATCCGTAAGGTAAAAGGACTGCTGCGGGAGCCTTTCTTTATTCCTGAGACAAGAAAGGTGGGAGATCTGTTCCGCAGCATGCAGTCGGAAAAGGTGTGGATGGCAATTGCCCTGGATGAATATGGACAGACCACCGGGCTTCTTACCATGGAGGATATTCTGGAGGAGATCGTAGGTAATATTCAGGATGAGTACGACAAAGAAGAGTCCTATATTAAGGAGAAGGGAAACAATGAGTATGTGATCGATGGTCTGATCCCGTTGGAGGAGTTAGAAGAACGATTTGGCATTCATTTTAATGAGGAAGAGTTTGAGACGCTGAATGGATTTCTGATCTCAAAAATGGACAAGATTCCCGACGAGGGCGAACAGTTTGATATCACAGTGGACGGATATAATTTTAAAATCCTCTCCGTTGCCAACAAAATGATACGGTCTGTTCTGGTTACAAAACAAAAAGAAAAAGAAACAGAGAATAAAGGAGAATAAGCAAATGTCAGGACATTCAAAATTTGCAAACATTAAACATAAGAAGGAGAAAAACGACGCTGCAAAAGGTAAAATTTTTACCATTATCGGACGTGAAATTGCCGTTGCCGTAAAAGAGGGAGGCCCTGATCCCGCCAACAACTTTAAACTGGCACAGGTGATTACCAAGGCAAAAGCCAACAATATGCCAAACGATACCATCGAGCGCGGTATCAAAAAGGCTGCCGGAGATAACGGCAACGTGGTATACAAATATGCTACCTATGAAGGATATGGACCTAATGGAATCGCGATTATCGTAGATACCCTGACCGATAACTCCAACCGTACCGCTGCAAATGTGCGCAGCGCATTTACCAAAGGACAGGGAAGTATTGGAACCCAGGGATGTGTATCCTATATGTTTGATAAAAAGGGACAGATCATCATTGATAAAGAAGAGTGCGACATGGATGCAGATGACCTGATGATGGTTGCTCTGGATGCCGGTGCAGATGATTTCAACGAAGAGGATGACAGCTTTGAAATCCTTACTGATCTCGATGCTTTTGAAGGGGTATGCAAAGCACTGGAGGAGGCAAAAATCCCTATGGTTTCCGCAGAGATTACCATGATTCCCCAGAATTATGTGACCCTTACCGATGAGACTGCCATCAAGAATTTACAGCGTACTCTGGATTTACTGGATGAGGATGATGATGTACAGGCAGTTTACCATAACTGGGATGAATAGGAGAAAATAACAGATGGAAAAGGAAACGATCTGCGTACAGGCCGGATGGAAACCGAAGAACGGGGAACCTCGCGTGCTTCCCATTTATCAGAGCACTACTTTTAAGTATGAAACCTCAGAGCAGATGGGGAAATTATTTGATTTGGAAGAGAGCGGATATTTCTATACCCGTTTACAGAATCCTACCAATGACTGTGTAGCAGCCAAAATCTGTGAACTGGAGGGCGGTGTGGCAGCCATGCTGACATCTTCCGGTCAGGCAGCTAATTACTACTCTGTATTTAATATCTGTGAGGCAGGAGACCACTGCATCATGTCAGCCACTGTGTACGGCGGAACCTTTAACCTTCTGACCTGCACCATGAAAAAGATGGGAATTGAATGTACCGTAGTTGATCCGGATTTGCCGGAAGAGGAACTGGAAAAAGCATTCAGACCCAACACCAAGTGCGTGTTTGCAGAGACCATTGCGAATCCCGCTCTGGTTGTTCTGGATATTGAAAAATTTGCAAATGTGGCGCATGCCCATGGCGTCCCACTTATTGTGGACAATACCTTTGCAACACCGATTAACTGTAATCCTTTTAAGTGGGGTGCAGATATTGTAACCCATTCCACCACCAAATACATGGATGGACATGCGATGTCCGTAGGTGGATGTATTGTGGATTCCGGCAATTTCGACTGGACAAAGTACCCGGAGAAGTTTCCAGGACTCTGCACTCCGGATGAGTCTTATCACGGGATCACTTATACAGAGAAATTTGGCAGACTGGCTTATAGCACCAAGGCGACTTCCCAGCTGATGCGTGATCTTGGATCGATTCAGGCACCTCAGAACGCCTTTTTATTAAATGTAGGATTGGAGACACTGCCTCTCCGTATGGAGCGTCATTGTTCCAATGCACAGGCAGTGGCTGAATTTCTGGAGAAGCATGAAAAGGTGGCATGGGTAAATTATCCCGGTCTTCCTTCCAATAAATATCATGCCCTTGCACAGAAATATATGCCCAATGGCACCTGCGGTGTGATTTCCTTTGGCTTAAAAGGCGGAAGAGCAGCGGCTTCCAACATGATGGATGGACTGAAACTGGCAGCGATTGTCACCCATGTGGCAGATGCCAGAACCTGTGTCCTGCATCCGGCCAGTCATACCCATCGTCAGATGACGGATGAACAGCTTATTGAAGCAGGCGTAGCGCCGGATCTGATTCGTTTTTCTGTAGGTATCGAGAATGTAAAAGATATTATTGCTGATTTGGAACAGGCATTGGAGTTGGTATAGCATGCAAAAACCAAAGATAAAATCCTTGATTCAGTGGTTTCTGGCGATTGTACTACTGGTGGCATTTGTTGTGACTCCGGTAGAATTTGCCATCACAAAGACAACGGCTGCAAGGATTGAACACAGTGAATGGCTGTTGGAGATGGCAAGTGTAAGGCTGGATTACCATCCGGATTTCATTGTCGATCTTTTAAATCGCTGTTATGTACAGATTCTCCATGGTGTTCTTTCTGTTTTCGGAAACTCTATGGCGGCTGCCAGGCAATTTCAGAATATACTCTGGATGTTCGTGGCGTTGTTTGGTTACCTGACGATACGGCGGTTGCTGACAGGCGGCTGGATTGCCACGATTGCACTGGCAGCCTGTGTAGTGACGGCCTGGCTGCGTCCGGAGGAGGTATATCAGCTCAGTGCAATGGTGCTGGCTGCTCTCATAATAACAGTGCTGCTCTGGCTGGCGGTGCTTGTGCTTACAGAAGTTTGGAGACGGTGCCATAAGTTAAGGGCACGAAGACCAGAAAAGGAGCCGGAGAGAATATCCGAAACCGAGGAAAAATCTGTTCAGCAGACGGAGGAGACAGCTTCCCCTACAGTTAAACAGATTCCTAATATTCTGCCTGAGCCGAAGAAGCATATAAAGCGGAAGACCATAGACTTCACGAAGGCTATTCCGGAGGAACAAATGTATTTCGATGTAGAAGTTCCATCCAATGATGATTTTGATCTGAAATAAAACATAAAATATTCGGATTTATGCATACTAAGAGAGAACCCTTTCTTTAGAAACAGAGGGGGTTCTTTTTTATTTTGAACGGGAGCATGTTTATGGAAAAGATAGAAAAAGAAGAAAAAAAACAGGAACTCATCAAAGAGACCGGTCAGGTCACTTTAAATGGCAAGGATCCCCACCAAAAAATTCATCTTATGACCATCATCGGAGAAATCGAGGGTCATGACATTCTGGGACAATCCTCGAAGTCCACCAAGTATGAACATATTTTGCCGGAACTGGCATCTATCGAGGACAGCAAAGAAATCGGCGGAGTTTTATTCCTTCTCAATACCATGGGTGGCGATGTGGAAGCAGGACTTGCCATTGCGGAAATGATCAGTTCGTTAAGCAAACCTACGGTGTCTTTGGTATTAGGGGGAAGTCATTCCATCGGTGTACCCATTGCCGTAAGTACAGATTACTCTTTTATCGTTCCCACCGGAACCATGGTCATCCATCCGGTACGTTTAAATGGGACAGTGATCGGCGTTCCACAAACCTTCGATTACTTCCGTCAGATTCAGGATCGAATTTCCGGTTTTGTTTACCGTCATTGTAAAATTAAACCGGAACGCTTTGAAGAACTTCTCATGGAAACGGAAATGCTCACCAAGGATGTAGGAACGATCCTGGTGGGAGAGCAGGCAGTGCAGGAAGGAATCATTGACGAGGTGGGAGGCATCTCCCAGGCCATGAAAAAATTGTATGAGTTGATGGGAAATGCCTCTTCTGTATAGAAATAATTATTTTGAAGAATCGCTTAATTTATTGCCCGGAAGGTGTTCCTCAATTTCCTCTTTGATAAACATTAATAAAAAGCTGATGAAAAGTAAAAGACAGGAAAGCCAGACGGTGTACATGCCCATCATGGGGATAAAACGGCTTCCCAGACCGGCACCCAGTCCAAACAGAAAGATAACGCCAAAATAGTGCATGGCTTTATAGATGGTCTGGGGGTTGTGGGTCAGCCGGTAGGCACACAAGGACTCCATGCCGCTGCGCAGGTTGCCGATACACATGGTGCTGGCAAAAGCGTAGCTGTTGACCTTGCGGAATGCCTGTACCTGCATGGCGCAGGAGAAGGAAACCATGGCATTCGCCAGGAGGTTCCACTGGTCAGGCAAAAAGCCTACCAGAAACAAAAGAAGAATCTCAATGATCAAAATCAGTTGGCGCCAGTGAATTTTTCTGGTTTTCTGATATTTCTGCCGAATCAGCTCTGCAACCGCAACACCGAAGGCGAAAAACAAGAGGGGGACAAGATAGTGGATCACCGCACCGAAATTCCGGTCACAGATGTTCTGGCTTAAAAGAACGATGTTTCCGGTCTGGGCATTGGCAAAGACTTTACCCCGGCATATATAAGTATAGGCATCCTGCAGACCTCCAGAAACGGACAGAAAGGCTGCAGTGATGAATGCTTCGGACATTTGTTTATGGGACTTGTAAGAAAAGATTTTTTTCTCCATCGGAAATTCCTCCACAATATATGACAAACTGATTCAGTTGTCATTATCCACACTCTATAAAATTTGTCAACCTTTCCCTATGCGAAAAACGTATGCGAAAAACGTATCTCGAAAAAATCTAAATGACAAGCCTTCATTTCGATGCTATACTATATAGGTATGACTGTGCGTATAGGCACTTGAGTTTGGAGGAGATTGATTTGGCAGCAAGATCAGGCAGCCGGAATACGAAATCGACAAATAGCAGATCAAAAACGAATAATCGCAATAAGAATACTCGTGGACATAATCAGAAGAATCAGCCGAGTGGGGTAGAACTGTCTGATGAGATTAAGCTTGTACTCATCCTGGCAGTATGTATGGTACTGTTTTTATGTAATTTTGGCATTGTTGGTACAGTGGGAAATGTGTTAAGTAACATTGAGTTTGGAATTTTCGGATGGCCGGCTTACATTGCCCCGGTATTTTATTTTCTGGGACTGGCGTTCTGGATCACAAACCGGGATAATCCGGTGGCGGTACGCAAACTGGTGGCGGCGCAGGTATTATTTATTCTGGCTGCCATGCTGTGTGAACTCTTTGGCGGTGTAGTGACGACGCTGGATACCTACGACTTTCAAGCAATTTATCTCAATTGCAGTGAAAATCATGTGGGGGGCGGAATCATAGCCGGATCTCTGGCCTATATGCTGTTTCATCTGTTGGATGTGGTGGGCACTGCCCTGGTGCTTCTTGTGATTGGCGTAATCTGCCTTATTGTCTTAACGGAGAGATCCCTGATTGAAGATCTGAAACGGGGCGGAGCACTTTTTCAGGAGTATTCCGAGGATGGTGCGGAGCGAAGAAGAGAACGTTCTGACCAGAGACGGGAAGCCAGTGCCAGACGAAGGGAAGAACTTCGCATCCAGAGAGAGGAACAGGCACGGGAACGCAAGGAACGGGAGACACGCAGAGAGCAGGAACGTCTCAGGCTGGAGGAAGAAGAACGGCTGGCAGAGCAGGCTAAGGAAGATGAGAAGCTCCTGCGCATGGACAAAAAGGTTTCCGGTGTAATGACCGATACACAGTTACATAAGCCCAAGTCCCCTGATACAAAACGCCGGGATGATATTCACGAAATTATGCTGGATCTGGACAGCCTGAAAGCAGAATTGGATCAGGAAGAAGAGACGGAATGGGTACCTATGGAGACGGTCAGAGCATCACGGGAGGTGATGCCGGTCCCGGAAGAACGGACGGAACTTTCCGATATGCACGGAATTCAGTTTCATGGGGAATACCCGGATGACGCGGAGTTTCAGGAGAATGTGACAGAGGTTGTGCCCGACTTAGAGACACCCAAGACAAAATTAAGCGAAATTCATGATGAATATTTAAAAGAAGATCCTTTGTCCAATATGGCGAAGGACGACAGTTCTATTTTTAAGAAGGCAGACCGCCCTAAAATCGGCGGGGAACGGACAGGATCGGGAGGGGTGACCTTCAGTGATCCGGTTCCTTCAAAATCACAGTCTTCTACAACACAGGGAATGCGGACGGCCGCTCCGGCAACCGGTGCAGTACAGCCGGCTGCAACTGCCCAGCCGAAACCGGAGAAACCAAAGAAATATTTGTTCCCTCCCATTTCGCTGCTGGCAAAACCCAGTGGAACCGGAAAGGGGGATTCCAGGCAGAAACTGGCAGATACCGCTGCGCAGTTAGAGAAAACGCTGGCAACCTTTGGGGTGAAGGTAACGGTGACGGATATCAGCCAGGGACCTTCTGTCACCCGCTATGAAATCCAGCCGGAACAGGGTGTGAAGGTCAGCAGGATTGTGGGACTCTCCGATGATATCAAGCTGAATCTGGCAGCCACGGACATCCGTATCGAGGCTCCGATTCCGGGAAAGGCTGCCGTGGGAATCGAAGTCCCCAACAAAGAAAATATGGCGGTTCCTCTAAGGGATCTATTGGAGTCAAAGGAATTTAAGGATTTTCAGAGCAATATCTGCTTTGCCGTGGGAAAGGATATCGGAGGCAAAACAGTGGTGGCAGACATCGGAAAGATGCCCCATATGCTCATAGCAGGATCTACAGGTTCCGGTAAATCCGTATGTATCAATACGATTATTATGAGTATCCTGTACAAGGCACATCC
>CAKRNW010000050.1 GCA_934371505.1 uncultured Lachnospiraceae bacterium | reverse complement strand
AGCCCTTATTCTGCAAGTAAAGCAAGCTCGGATATGCTGGTAAAGGCATACATGGATACCTACAAGTTCCCTGCCAACATCACCAACTGCTCCAATAACTACGGCCCTTACCAGTTCCCGGAGAAACTGATTCCCTTGATCATCAACAATGCATTACAGGGCAAAAAGCTTCCCGTCTACGGCGATGGCAAGAATGTCCGCGACTGGTTATATGTGGAGGATCATGCGAAAGCAATCGATATGGTACAGGAGCAGGGCAGACTGTTTGAAACCTACAATATCGGTGGACACAACGAGAAACAGAACATTGAAATTATCAATATCATTCTGGAGACCTTACAGGAGATGCTTCCTGACAGTGATCCCAGAAAGGCGCATATCAATAAAGACCTGATCACTTATGTGGAGGACCGCAAGGGACATGACCGCCGTTATGCCATTGCACCTGACAAGATTAAAGCGGAAATCGGCTGGTATCCTGAGACGATGTTCAAGGATGGCATCAAGAAGACCATCGCCTGGTTCTTTGAGCATGAGGACTGGATGAAAAATGTGACCAGCGGTGATTACCAGAAGTATTATGCTGAGATGTACGAGGCAAAATAAAACCAGAAATAGATGAAAAAGAAAGGGACAATACCATGAAGGGAATTATCTTAGCAGGCGGTTCCGGAACCCGTCTGTACCCGTTGACCAAGGCAATTTCCAAGCAAATTATGCCAGTTTATGACAAACCCATGATTTACTATCCCCTGTCAACACTGATGTTAGCCGGTATCCGGGAAATCCTGATCATCTCTACCCCCAGAGATTTACCGGTATTTAAAGAGTTATTCGGAACCGGCGAACAGCTGGGACTTCACATGGAGTATGCAGTACAGGAGCAGCCCAGAGGTCTGGCAGATGCCTTTATCATCGGTGCAGACTTCATCGGAAATGACAGTGCGGCTCTGGTGCTGGGTGACAATATTTTCTACGGACAGAGTTTCTCCAAGGTGTTACAGCGTGTGGCAGCCCGGGAAAAGGGTGCGACTATCTTCGGTTACTATGTGCGTGACCCAAGAGAGTATGGCGTTGTAGAGTTTGACGAGAACGGAAAAGCCCTTTCCATCGAGGAAAAACCGGAACATCCCAAGAGCAATTATGCGGTGCCGGGCTTATATTTCTACGATAACGATGTAGTAGAGATTGCAAAGAATGTAAAACCCTCCGCAAGAGGTGAAATCGAGATTACCAGCATCAACAACGAATACCTGCGGAGAGGAACCCTGCAGGTAGAAACGCTGGGTAGAGGTTTCGCCTGGCTGGATACCGGAAGCCATGATTCCCTGTTGGATGCAGCAAACTTTGTGGCAACCTTCCAGAAGAGACAGGGACTGTATGTATCCTGCATTGAGGAGATTGCTTACAAGAGAGGGTTTATCAACAAAGAACAGCTTCTGAAGCTGGCAGAACCCTTGATGAAGACCAACTATGGTAAATATCTGGTAGAGGTTGCAAATGGACTCTAAGCTAATGAGGACGACCATTGTGGCGGTGTGTGCCGCCATACTGGTCGTATTTGCGGTTGTGATTGGGATTAACTGGAAGCAGGTGTCTGGTGGAAAAGGACAGACGGAGACCACCACAGCTGCAGCACTTCAGGATGAATCAGAAACGGATGACATGGTGGGGATGGTGATTGATATGTCCCAGACTCCAACGGCATATGGCATCCAGATTGGAAACGATCTCAAAGCTTTTGAACGGGATGAATCCTTTTTTGATCCCAGACAGACCACTATGGAAGAATTGATGGAAACCGCTTCTAAGCGTTTATCCCTGATGGTTACCAGCGTGGAACGGGATTTGCGTGTATATGTGGTGGATATTTTTGGGGAACCGGTTACCGGTCAGCCCTTCGTGGTGACCTTGTCCGGGAAAGACGAGTATAAGGATCTGGATCAGGACGGCATGATTTACATTGCAGACCTGTCTCCGGGAGAGTATGAAGTGGCTCTGGAGGATGCAGGAGATTATCTGGCACCTTTTGAGTCAACGAAAGTACGGGTACAGGATCAGGTAAACTTCCGCCCTCTGGCAGACATTTCCTACATGCTCCACACGGAGGACGAAATCAACGCCCTGCTGGAGGATACCGGAGTGTCAGAGGCTCTGAATGAAGGGGACGAGGAAGCTGCCATAGATACCATGGATGCCAGTGCCCACTGGGGAATTGATGTCTCCAAGTGGAACAAGGAGATTGACTGGGAACAGGTGGCGGACTCCGGCGTGGAATTTGTCATCATCCGTTGTGGATACCGGGGATCGAATTCCGGTTATCTTGTGGAAGACCCTTACTTTGAACAGAACATCCGGGGGGCAAAGAATGCGGGGTTAAAGGTAGGCGTGTATTTCTTTACCCAGGCAATCGATGTGACAGAGGCAGTGGAAGAGGCAAGTATCGCTTTGACGCTGTGTGCAGAATATGAATTGGATTATCCCATTTTCATCGATACGGAAGGAGCCGGTGGCAATGGACGGGCAGACAACCTGGATGCCGTGACACGGACAGAGGTGTGTGATGCTTTCTGCCGTACGATCGAAAGCTCCGGCTATCGTGCCGGTGTATATGCAAGCTGCAACTGGTTTAACAACAATCTGGTTTCTGACGGATTGGGACACCACTATATCTGGCTGGCAGAGTACCGGAAAGTACCCCAGTATAATGGAAAATATGACATGTGGCAGTACACCTCCAAGGGCAGCGTTGCCGGTATTGATGGAAACGTGGATTTAAACATAGGGTATATAGATTAAAAAATAAATGGAGAATAGTTATGGGCAAACTTACAGTAGAAACATGCGAGATTGAAGGCTTGAAGGTAATCACTCCCCAGGTGTTTGGAGATGCCAGAGGGTATTTTATGGAAACTTACCAGCAGAAGGATTTTCAGGAAATTGGAATCAATGTGGATTTCGTGCAGGACAACCAGTCTGCATCCAAAAAAGGTGTACTGCGCGGCTTACATTTCCAGATTCAGTATCCCCAGGACAAGCTGGTCCGCGTCATCCGGGGCGAAGTATTTGATGTAGCTGTGGATTTGCGGCCCGGCTCCGCCACCTTCGGCAAATGGTTCGGCGTGGTATTGTCTGAGGAAAATAAAAAACAGTTCTTCATTCCTAAGAACTTTGCCCATGGCTTTTATGTCATGTCCGACTATGTAGAATTCTGTTACAAATGCAGTGACTTTTATCATCCCGGCGATGAGGGTGGCCTGATGTGGAATGACCCTGAGGTAGGAGTGCAGTGGCCCTTGGACAAGAGCGTGGAGGTTCTTCTTTCCGATAAGGATAAGGTACATCCCTCCTTCGCCGCGTACAAAGAGTCACGGAATCTGTAGAACTGGTTAGGATATTTGGATGAAACGGAAATTTAAATGCAGTAAGAAAACAGGAATCGCACTATGCTGGACAGTGGCGGTAATCATTGCCGCCATTATTATCGTTCATGACAATCCTCTGGCCGATCCGCAGGATGAACTGGTGAAAAAAATGATCTCCTGTGGTGTCATTCTGGCAGCCTGTCTCATTTTCACCAGATTTTATGATAAAATAACGGTGCTGCCCAAGGAGCTTTATCAGAACAGACGGCTGATCTGGAAGTTATCAAAAAATGACTTCAAGAAACGATATGCCGGTTCCTATCTGGGCGCATTGTGGGCATTGGCACAGCCGGTGGTGACAGTGGTGATGTACTGGTTTGTCTTTGATCGGATCTTTGGACAAAAAGGGCAGATGTTGGCTGGTGGAGCCGAGCTGCCCTATGTGTTGTTTTTAACAGCGGGACTGGTACCCTGGTTTTTCTTTACCGAGGCACTGACCAGTGGTACCATGGCACTCTTAGAGTACAACTATCTGGTAAAAAAGGTGGTCTTTAAAATCAGTATTCTCCCCATTGTAAAGGTCATTGCCGCCGTATTTATCCATCTGTTTTTCGTGGCGGTGATGCTGGTGGTGGCAGCCATTTACGGAATTTATCCCACCATTTATACCATTCAGCTTTTGTACTACAGTGCTTGTCTCTTTATTCTGGTGCTGGCGTTGTGCTACTCCACCTGTGCCATCGTGGTGTTTTTCCGGGATTTGGCGCAGATTATCAACATTCTGCTCCAGGTGGGCATGTGGGCAACCCCCATTCTCTGGAACATGGACGATGTGCTGAAAAATTCCCCTATGTTACAGACCGTTATTAAAATCAATCCCCTGGTTTATATTGTGAATGGCTACCGCAGTGCCTTATGCGAAAAACAGTGGTTTTTTGAAGATTTTTATTCCACGATGTACTTCTGGATTATCACCGTGGTACTCTTTGGCATCGGAGCCATGATTTTCAAACGATTGAAAGTACATTTCGCAGATGTGCTCTAATGGAAATCACAACGTGAAAGGTTGACACGCTATGCAGGAAATAAAGAAAGAAACATCGGAGCGTCCCATCGCCATCGAGGTGAAGGATGTACGGAAGATGTATAAGCTTTACGAGAAAAATTCAGATCGTTTGAAAGAGGCTTTGGGGTTATCCAGGACGAAAAAATATAAAGAACACTTTGCTTTAAACGGCATCTCCATGAACATCTATCAGGGAGAAACGGTGGGAATCATCGGCACCAACGGCTCGGGCAAATCCACGATTCTGAAAATCATAACAGGTGTTTTGAATCCAACATCCGGGGAAGTAAATGTAAATGGACGGATTTCAGCCCTGTTGGAGCTGGGAGCCGGATTCAACATGGAGTACAACGGTATCGAAAACGTGTACCTCAATGGCACCATGCTGGGCTTTTCCGAGAAAGAAATTGATGAGAAACTGCAGGATATTCTGGACTTTGCAGATATCGGAGAATATGTGTACCAGCCGGTGAAAACCTATTCCAGCGGTATGTTTGTCCGTCTGGCATTTGCGGTTGCCATTAATATTGAACCGGAAATCCTTATTGTGGATGAGGCTCTTTCCGTGGGGGATGTATTTTTCCAGGCAAAGTGCTATCACAAATTTGAAGAATTCAAAAAGCAGGGAAAAACCATTCTCTTTGTCAGTCATGATCTGAGCAGCATCAGCAAATACTGTGACCGGGTCATTTTGTTGAACCAGGGTAACAAGCTGGGAGAGGGATCTCCCAAGGAAATGATTGATATTTATAAGCGGGTGCTGGTGGGGCAGTATCATCCCGAGGAGGAACAGACTGATCAGAATACGGATTTGCTCAATGACAAGGAGCTGGTTGCAGCTGCGGCAAAGGATGCAGGACGCAATCCGGATCAGCTGGAGTATGGAACCCAGGCCGCCTTTATCGATAAAGTCTATGTCACCGATGAAAGGGGAAATATCTGCACTTCCGTCATCAAGGGGACGGAATTTACCATTCATATGGAAGTGGTTTTCCGTGAAGATGTGGCGGCACCGATTTTTGCCTTTTCTTTTAAAAACGTTATCGGGGTGGAGATCACCGGAACCAATACCATGTTTGAAAAAGCATTTCTGGAGAGCGTGAAGGCAGGAACCCGGAAACACATCACATTCCGGCAGAAAATGTCTCTTCAGGGCGGAGAGTATTTACTCTCTTTCGGTGTTACCGGTTATGAGGGCGATGTTTTCCAGGTGTATCACCGCTTATATGATACCTTAAATCTTACGGTAATTTCCGACAAGAACACGGTGGGTTACTATGATATGGACTCAAAAGTAGAAGTTTCAGATATATAAACCTGCAAATAGAAGAATGAAACCAGGATTACCATGGAAAGGTAAGGATTACATGATGACAGACAACCAGGAACATATCGGAAAAATCCTGTTGGACTATAAATACTATCCCGGTGAGGATCTGTACTGTGATGGTCAGATTGAGGAGGAACTGCTGGAAATTGCCAGAGACCGGGCGCAGGTGGAGTATCCCTCCATCATTGAGGAACGGAAAAACTGGCCTATTCTCTATCACCTGTCCAGCCAGCGGGAGAATATTGTGGACTGGATTCCTTTCAAAGGCACAGAAAAGGTGCTGGAAATCGGTTCCGGCTGTGGAGCAATCACCGGCGTTCTGGCGAAGAAGGCTGGTTCTGTGACCTGCGTGGATTTATCCAGAAAACGCAGTCTGGTCAATGCCTATCGCCACCAGGATGCGGATAACGTGACCATCCATGTGGGAAATTTCCAGGATATTGAGCCGGAACTGCCCACAGACTTCGATTATATCTGTCTGATTGGCGTCTTTGAATACGGAAGAGGTTACATCGGCGGCAAGACTCCCTACGATGATTTCCTGAAGATCATTCTGCGGCATTTAAAACCGGACGGAAGAGCCATTATTGCCATCGAAAATAAGTATGGTATGAAATACTGGGCGGGCTGTGCCGAAGACCATATCGGAAAATACTTTGCCGGAATTGAAAACTATAAAGAAGAGTTCAGTGCCCGTACCTTCTCAAAAAAAGGACTGGAGCAGATTTTTGCCCGCTGTGGTGTGAAACAGTACTCTTTCTATTATCCGTATCCGGATTATAAATTTATGACCACCCTGTACTCCGACAAGCATCTGCCGGTGAAGGGAGAATTGTCCAATAACCTTCGCAACTTTGACAGAGACAGACTTCTTTTATTTGACGAGCGGGATGCCTTTGACGGTGTGATTGAAGAAGATATGTTTCCGGAATTCTCCAATTCCTTCTTAGTAGTCATCGGACGGGATTTCCCGGTACAGTATGCGAAGTTCTCCAATGACCGGGCACCGGAATTCGCTATCCGCACGGAGATTGTGGAAGCTGGGGATGCAGCAGAGAAAGCTGAAGACCGCGGGAAAGAGCTGGCAGTCCGCAAATATCCTCTCACACCGGAAGCAAAAGACCATGTACGGAACATTGCAGCTGCTTACGAAAAGCTTACGAAACGGTATGAGGGCAGTGAATTTACTGTTAATCGCTGCAAATTACTGCCAGAGACGGGAAGACCGGAGGAACCGGTGGCGGAACTGGAATATATAACAGGTGTTACACTTGCAGAAAAGCTGGATGCCTGTCTGGCCAACGAGGATATGGATACTTTCCATGAACTGTTGGAGCACTATCTGGAACTGGTATCCTACGGGGAGAACCAGCCGGTGGCAGATTATGACTTAATCTTTGCCAATGTGCTGATTGACGGAGCAACGTGGAACATCATTGACTACGAGTGGACCTTTGACAAAGCCTTTTCTGCAAAGGAGCTGGCATTCCGTGCATTGTACTGTTATATTCTGGAAAATGATAAACGGAATAAATTAAATCTGGATTCAATTATAACGAAGCTTGGCATCTCCAAGGAGGAGATGGAGGACTTCCAGAAACAGGAGCTGGAATTCCAGCATTATGTGACCGGCAGGCGGAAATCCATGTTTGAACTCTACAAGGAGATGCATGGCAGTAACCTCACCCTGACAGAACTGGTGGAACTTTACCAGGCGGAAAAGACCAAGGCAAGGGTACAGATTTTTGAAGACAGAGGCAGAGGCTTTAACCAGGAGGATTCCTACTGGGTGGAATTGCCGGAGCTGTCCCGTAGCAGAATGGAGTTAAATCTCCATGTGGACGGAAATGTCAGGAATCTCCGGTTAGACCCGGCAGAGGAATGCTGTGTGGTGGAGATTGAACGTGCCCTGTGGAATGGAGAGATCTTATCCCTTTCTGCAAAAGAGGGCTTTCTGCCCCAGATCAATGGAAAATGGCTGCACCCCCAGAAGGGTGGAAATCCCTGTGCCGTATTTGACACGGAAGATCCGAATCTTACCTTTGCCTTGCAGGGTCTGCCGGTAAGGGGAGAGAGCCAGCTGGAGCTTACACTCACCTTTGCACCGGTGTCCCAGTCCATTGCAAGACAGATGATTGCCTCCATTAAAAAGATTTTCTAACACATTCGTACGATAATAACTGACAGGAGAACAACCTTGAGCAAACTCAGACAGTTCGTGGAAAATGGACAGGAGATTTCCTACCACTATAAACTTTCCCATGTGGATAAGAACTTTGAAAGCTGGATGAACCGTAGAATCGCGGAGCGGGAAAAAGAAACTGTCCGGAGTGAGGAATTAAAGAAAATAGGAATGGATGCCAGAAAAGACAGCGAGTTTGTCCTGTTTACTGCACCGGGGGCAAAGCCTACGAAAGATGCGGAGACTCTGATCCGGGAGCAGTTCGCCCGTTATCCGGAAACGGTTCTGGTTTACGCAGATGAAGATCTGCCCTGGAAGCAGCGGGAGGCGGGAATGGCCTATGACCAGTATGAGTGTAGGATTTCCTGTAAGGACTACGCACCCTGGTTGAAACCGGTCTGGTCACCAGCTTTTTTTAAGACCTGTTTTTATTTTGGAAACTTTTTTGCCATTCGGAAATCTGTTTATGACAAGTGGCTGGAAACATCCCGGTTAAAACCGGAGCAGGCCGTGCAGGAAAGTGATGCTGATGAGGTGGAACGGTGGATTGCCCTAAAGGGTTGGAAACCGGTGGAGCCGGACAAAGAGGGCAATGTGTTTTTACGTCCCGGAGAGAATGAGTCCTGCTTTCTGGAGCCGGAGTTTGTGGAGGATTTAAAAACCCGTGCCCAGATGCGTTACCGGTATCGCATGTGTTATGAAATTCTCATGCAGAACGGAGCTTTTGACTGCAACGGAAGGGAAAAAGTGAGAAATATCCCGGAGATTCTGGTACACGATGGTTCCTGGCTGGATATACCCAGAATCTTTGATCTGGGAGGACTGGAACGGCAGGGCATCTCCGGGGAAGAACTGTATCCGATCAAGCAGTCCCAGGACGGAACAGGGGATTTGGTTTCCATCGTGATTCCCTCCAAAGACCATCCGGAGACTCTGGAACGATGCCTACAGTCCCTGAGGGAGGAAACCCAGCTGGAAACCACAGACATGGAAATTATTGTGGTTGACAATGGCAGTAATGCAGCAAACCGTCTCCGATTGGAAAAAATTGCCCGGGTCTATGATGTGAATTATCTCTATGAGCCTATGGAATTTAATTTCTCCCGGATGTGCAATCTGGGGGCGGAAAAATCCCATGGAAACTTTATTTTGCTGTTAAATGATGATATGGAGATTATCCAGAGCAACTGGCTGGAGGAGCTGGTCAAGCATGCCCGTCTGCCCTACGCAGGGGCGGTGGGAGCCAAGCTGCTTTATCCCGGTACCACAAAGATCCAGCATGCGGGAATCACCAATATCCGGTTAGGTCCCACCCACAAGCTGCAGCGGATGGATGACCGGATCGTGTACTATTTCTACCAGAACCGTATGGTACATGATATGATTGGAGTGACCGGAGCCTGCCTGATGGTGCGGCGGGAACTGTATCAGAAGCTGGGAGGACTTTCCGAGGAACTGCGGGTTGCCTTTAACGATGTGGATTTCTGCTTCCGCATTTTTGAACAGGGCTACAGCAATATCCAGTGCAATGATGTGGTGCTTTACCATCATGAGTCCCTGAGCCGGGGCAACGATTTTGAGGATGAGGGCAAGACGAAACGGCTGAAAGCGGAAAAGGATAAACTCTTTGAACGCCATCCGGCACTCTTTGCCAAAGACCCCTATTATTCCCATTACCTTACCTTCGATGTGTCGGATGTGGGATTTACTTATCATTTTCTGTCTATCGAATTTAACCGGGACATCCAGCTGGCAGCACCCCAGCCGATACAGGGAGTGCCTGCAGGAGTAAGGGAGGATGCCTGCCTGAACTGTGGTGTGGAATATCACGACAAATTAAAGGGCTGGATTGGCGCACGGGAAGCATCTGATGCAGGAGAGGACATTTATCTCCAGGGATACGCCTTTATGATAGGAAGTAACAATGCCTGCTATGGATGGAAACTCTTTTTACAGGAGGAAGAACAGGGACTTTTGTTCCAGGTTCCGCTAAAGCCCCAATACCGTCCGGATATTGCACAGAATGTGCCGGATCAGAAGAATGTGGAACTTTCCGGCTTTGCCCTGCGGATACCGGAGGGCAAGCTTCCCGTGGGAAATTACCGCGTTGGTCTTTATGCAAAAAAGAAATTGTCCCGTGAGCAGATTATTCGATGGACGACCTGCCGGGTGTCGGTATAAAGAAAGCATCTGACAGAATGAAAATCTGTGAGAGAGCAGGCTCAGAAACGAGGAAAACATGGAAAACTTAAATCAGGATTTGAAAAATGATTGGGAAACCTTATACCAGGAAGAGCATTTGAAAAATGCAGACCTGGCTGGAAGAATTGCAGATTTGGAGGCACAGAAGGACGATTTGCAGTTCAAACTTGACCGTATCAAAAATAATAAACTGTGGAAAGCCTCTGCCCCTTTAAGGAAAACCATGCACTTCTGCATCCGGCAGAAAGACCGCGTCAAAAACTGTGGCAGTGTGAAAGGGGTTCTTCATAAGATTGCCTACAAAAAAAATGAAAAAGAGGCAATGAAACAGTTTGGAACCAAGAGCTTTCCTGATGAGGCACGGGCAAAGGCAGAGCGGGAGACCGTATTTCCCAGAATGCCTAAAATCAGCATTTTAGTGCCCCTCTGGAATAATGAACCGGAATTCCAAAAAGAAATGCTGGATTCCGTGATGAACCAGACTTACCAGAACTGGGAACTCTGTCTGGCGGACGGCTCCGATGATGCCCACAGCTACATGGGCGAAATCAGCAAAGAGTATGCAGCCCGTTCCAATGGAAGAATCGTTTATAAGAAGCTGGAAAAGAATGAGGGAATTTCCGGTAACACCAACGCCTGCCTTGCCATGGCAACGGGAGAATTCATCGGATTGCTGGATCAGGACGACATCCTCCATCCCAGCACTTTATATGAATATGTAAAAGCCATCAATGAAAAGGATGCGGACTATATTTACTGCGATGAGACCACCTTTAAGAGTGGAAATATTGACCACATGCTCACCATGCACTTTAAGCCGGACTACGCGCCGGACAACCTCCGCGCCAACAACTACATCTGCCATTTCAGTGTGTTCAAACGGGATTTATTACAGGGTACGGAGCTATTCCGTTCCCAGTTTGACGGCAGCCAGGATCATGACATGATTCTCCGCCTCACCGATGCAGCCCAAAATGTGGTGCATGTGCCGAAATTACTTTATTACTGGCGCTGTCATGCCACCAGCGTCGCATCCAATATCGAGGCGAAACCCTACGCCATTGAGGCAGCAAGAGGTGCGGTGGCAGAAAATCTCCGCAGCCACGGCTTTAAGAATTTCCAGATTACCTCTACCAGAGCCTTTGAAACCATTTTCAAAATCCGTTACCAGATTATCGGAAGTCCCAGGATTTCCATTGTCATTCCCAACAAAGACCATGTGGAGGATTTGAAACGCTGTATCAGTTCTATCGAGGAAAAGTCCACCTATGACAATTATGAGATCATTGTGGTGGAAAATAACAGCGAAACCAAGGAAATTAAGGACTACTATGAACTTTTGAAGGACGACCCCAGAGTGAAGGTGGTTACCTATACCAGTTCCTTCAATTATTCTGCCATCAACAATTTCGGTGTGAAAGAGACCACCGGTGAATACATTTTACTGTTGAACAACGATACCCAGGTCATCACCGTAAACTGGATGGAAGAAATGCTGATGTATGCCCAGCGGGAGGATGTGGGAGCTGTGGGTGCCAAACTCTATTATGGAGACAAAACCATCCAGCATGCCGGCGTAGTCATCGGGCTGGGAGCGCACCGCACCGCGGGACACACCCACTACAAGCAGCATCGGGAAAACCTGGGCTATATGGGACGCCTCTGCTATGCCCAGGATGTGACAGCGGTTACAGGAGCCTGTCTCTTGGTGAAGAAATCCTTATTTGAAAAAGTGGGTGGTCTGGACGAAAGCTTTGCCATTTCCTTAAATGATGTGGATTTCTGCCTGAAACTGAGAAAACTGGGCTTACTCAACGTATTTACTCCTTTTGCGGAACTTTATCATTTTGAGTCCATCTCCCGCGGACTGGATGACCAGGGCGAGAAAGCGGAACGCTACAACCGGGAATCTGCCCACTTCCGCGACAAATGGAAGAAAGAACTGCAGCAGGGTGACCCCTATTACAATCCAAACTTCTCCCTCGACCGAAGTGATTTTTCGTTGAGAGTGGAGGGATAATATGCTATACTGGCTTTGGTAAGTGAACTAATAACGGTTGAGAGCAGCGCACGCGGAGTTTGTTGGTGAGAACACCTTCTGCGCGATGGAGTTGAGACTCTAAAATCGTGGAAGCCTATGCTGAACACGATTTTTGCTCCATTCATAGGAAATTTTCCTATGAATGAACAACGCTCCGCGAGGAGCGCACTGCGGCGGAATTGAATGATGTCGTTAAAACGACCCGCCGCAGGCGAAGAATCCTGCAAGCAGGATTCTATTTATGAGGCTCAACGGAATGTCCCGCGCAACAGGTTTCGAACCAACATGCTTGCGGGAGTTGCGGACGAGTGGTTATTAGGTAGCTTTCAAGGGATAAATAAAAGAATCAAACGGAGGACAGGTAGATGGGTTATAAAGAGCAATATGAATTCTGGCTGAATGATCCCTATTTTGACGAAGCAACCAAACAGGAGCTTCTGGCGATCAAAGATAACGAGAAGGAAATCGAAGAGCGTTTTTATAAGGAACTGGAATTTGGAACCGGCGGACTGCGCGGCATCATCGGAGCAGGCACCAACCGTATGAATATGTATACCGTCAGAAAAGCAACACAAGGACTGGCAAACTACATTATCAAACAGGGCGGACAGAAAAAAGGCGTTGCCATTGCCTTTGATTCCCGTAACCAGTCCCCCGAATTTGCAGACGAGACTGCACGCTGCCTGGCAGCAAACGGCATCAAAGCCTATGTCTTTGAATCCCTGCGCCCCACACCGGAGCTTTCCTTTGCACTCCGCACACTGGGCTGCATTTCCGGTATTGTCATCACCGCAAGCCACAATCCCCCTGAGTATAACGGATACAAGGCTTACTGGGAGGACGGCGCACAGGTAACACCCCCCCACGATGTCAATATCATCAAAGAAGTACAGAGCATTACCGACTATAATGATGTAAAAACCATGAGTAAAGAGGATGCCATGGCAGCAGGACTTTACGAAATCATCGGCAAGGAAATCGATGATAAATACATGGTAGAATTAAAGAAACAGATTATCCATCCGGAAATCATTGCAGAGATGGCTGGGGACTTAAAGATTGTTTACACTCCCCTCTGCGGAACCGGAAATGTGCCGGTACGCCGTGTCCTCTCCGAACTTGGCTTCCAGCATGTCTATGTGGTTCCTGAGCAGGAAAATCCAGACCCCAAATTCACCACACTGGATTACCCTAACCCTGAGGATCCCAAGGCATTTACCTATGCCCTTCGCCTTGCAAAAGAGAAAGATGCCGACATCGTACTGGCAACCGACCCTGATGCCGACCGTCTCGGTGTTTATGCAAAAGATACCAAGACCGGCGAATATGTAGGATTTACCGGTAACATGTCTGGTATGCTCATCGAGGAATATATCTTAAGAGAGCGCAAAGCCACCGGAACCATGCCGGAGAATCCTGCACTGGTAACCACCATCGTAACCACCAACATGTCCAAAGCCATCGCAGAGGACTATGGTTTAAGATTTATCGAGGTTCTCACCGGATTCAAGTATATCGGTGAGCAGATCAAAATTTTCGAGCAGACCGGCTGCAACAACTATGTATTTGGTCTGGAAGAAAGCTATGGCTGTCTGGCAGGAACCCATGCAAGAGATAAGGATGCCATCGTGGCAGTGATGTGTCTCTGCGAAGTGGCTGCATGGTGCAAGAAACACAACATGACTCTGTGGGATCAGATGTTAAATCTCTATGAGAAATACGGCTACTACAAAGAGAGCCAGTATGCCATTACCATGAAGGGAATCGACGGCTCCAAGGAAATCGCAGCCCTGATGGAGAAACTTCGTTCCAATCCTCCCAAGGAGTTTGGTGATTTGAAAGTCAAAGAGTTCCGCGATTACAAGACGGGCAAGACCCTCAGCCTGGAGACAGGAGAGACAGGAGAAACGGGGCTTCCGGAATCCAACGTTCTCTACTTCGACCTCACCAACGATTCCTGGTGCTGTGCAAGACCCTCTGGTACCGAGCCTAAGATTAAATTCTACATGGGTGTCAAGGGAACCAGCCTGGAAGATGCTGCAGCCAGGAACGAAAAGCTGACTGAGGATTTAAAGAAGTACTTGTAACTATTCAGAGCCATGCAACTGCGCCTTCTGTGAATGCTCGCATTCTGACAGAAAGGCGCAGTTATATGGCGAGATAACCACATGAGCAAAAGGAAAGCTGTGAAACAGCGGTTTTGCGAATGGGGTTCTGAATAGTTACCTTAATAAAGCCCTGCTCAAGCAGCAGGGCTTTTCCAATCCACAGGGAAAAGGAGAATCACAGATGCCTTCCTATTTCAATAAAACCCTCAACTATCTGAGACGAAACGGTGTGAAAAATACCTACTATGCAGTGATGGAGCGGCTGTCTCCCGGCGGTATGGCAGACTACTCCAAGTATACCTACCAGGCTCCGGACGAGGACATTTTGAAAGCCCAGAGAGAAAGCTGGCAGGAACGGAAAAATCCTTTGACCATCAGCCTGGTGGTGCCTGCCTATGAGACGAAACAGGCATATCT
>CAKRNW010000049.1 GCA_934371505.1 uncultured Lachnospiraceae bacterium | reverse complement strand
TACCTTTCTCACGGTCTGCAAATTTGGGGCGTAAGCACAAATTTGCGTGTGAAAAAATTATTTTTCACACGATATCCCGGTATCTCTCTATTACTACATGGTATGAGAGAAATCCCGGGGTTTATGCCTGTCCGGAAGGATTTGCACCGCTATCTGACGGCGTGGTATGCTATCGTTTTCAATTTGATGAATAAAAATACAAATATTGGTTAATATTTATGCAAATTTATGGTTGCAATATGGTTCACCTTCTGTTATATTGGACGATAGTTAAAATATATTAGGAGGATTTATTATGAAAAAAACAATCGCAACCATGTTAGCTGTTGTGCTTGGTGCTGTATCCCTGACCGCTTGTGGCAGCAGCAATACCGCAGCGACTACAACAGAAACCGCACAGACTGTAGAGAGTGCAGCAGATACCGGGACAACCGCTGCTGAGACAGAAAGCACAGCAGAGACAACCGAGACTGCAGGTGCAGATGCAGCAGTAACAACCCTTCAGGACGGCGTCCTGACCGTAGGTTCCAACCTGACTTTCCCGCCCTTTGATACGGTGGATGACAATGGCACCCCTGATGGATTTGATGTAAAGCTCATCGAAGCAATCGCTGAGAAACTGGGTCTGACCGTTGAATGGCAGGATATGGAGTTCGGTGCTTTAGTAGCAGCAATCGGAACTAAAATCGACTGCTCCATCGCAGCAATGACCATTACCGATGAGAGAAAACAGACCGTAGATTTCGCCGACCCTTACTTTGATGCTGTACAGTACATCGTAATGAAGTCCGATGCAGAAATCAAAACCGCGGATGACTTAAAGGGGCTGACCATCGGTGTACAGATGGGAACCACCGGTGACTACGCTGCACAGGAAATCGAAGGTGCAACCGTACAGGCATACGACAAATCGGTATACGCTGTAAATGATTTACTGAATGGTAAAGTAGATTGTGTTATTGTAGACCAGGGTCCTGCAAAGGTATTTGAGGCAAATAACGAGGGCAAAATCGTTGCTGTATCCGGTGCTGAATTCGGTTTCGAGGTTGAGCAGTATGGTATCGCACTTCCCAAGGGTTCACCTTTGGTTGACCAGTTCAACACCGCTCTGAAAGAGTTAAAAGAGGATGGCACCTACGATGCACTGTATGAGGAGTACATTGTAGGCTACGAGGAGTAATTCCTGCGTGACAATACCGCATAAATAGGCTATAATCAAAGGCATCGGTGTCTGCGCCGATGCCTTTTAAGGATTTAGAGGAGGATTATAAATGAGTGATTTTCAGGTATGGCTTGAGAATGTGAAGCAAGCCGCCTACATGGCTTTTATCCAGGGTGACCGCTGGAAACTGTATTTCAAGGGACTGGGTGTTACCATGCAGCTCGCCGTCTATGCGGCAATCATTGGTATGGTAATCGGTACCATCATCGCCTTTATGAAACTTTCCACCAGAAAGAACGGAAAGCCCAGTATCTGGTCTTATCTTGCCACTGCATATATGGATGTGATTCGTGGAACACCGTCGGTACTGCAGCTGTTGATTATGTGGTTTATTATTTTTGCTTCCTGCAAAAACAGTATGCTGGTGGCGGCACTGGCATTCGGCATTAACAGTGGTGCTTATGTGGCAGAGATTGTCCGTGCTGGTATCCTGGCAGTGGATAAGGGACAGACCGAGGCAGGGCGTGCCCTGGGACTTTCCAAATTCCAGACCATGATTTACATTGTGATTCCCCAGGCAATCAAAAATGTACTGCCTCCCATTGGGAACGAATTTATTGTGCTGATTAAAGAGACAGCGATTGTGGGTTATGTGAGCATGACCGACTTAACCCGTGCGGCGAACCAGGTGGTTTCCCTGACCTACCAGGCATTCATGCCTTTGATCGGTGCCGCCGTCATTTACTTTGTCATCATCAAGATTTTGACAATTCTGCTGACAAAACTGGAGAGGAGGCTGCGTCAAGGTGATAACCGTTAAAGATTTACACAAAAAATTTGGAGACAATCACGTTCTTCAGGGAGTGAATTATCATATTGCCCCCGGGGAGAAAATCGTAGTCGTAGGACCCTCCGGTTCCGGGAAAAGTACCTTTCTGCGGTGTCTGAATCTGCTGGATACTCCCACCAGTGGAGAAATCTGGTTTGACGGTCAGTTAATTACCGACCCGAAGGTGAATTTAAACCATGTGAGAGAGCACATGGGAATGGTATTCCAGCATTTCAATCTGTTTCACAATCTGACGATTATGGATAATATCACCCTTGCACCCGTGAAATTAAAGAAAATGAGCAAGGAGGAAGCCAATGAGAATGCCTTAAAGCTGTTGGAGCGTGTCAACCTGTTGGAGAAGGCCGATGCTTATCCCGCACAGCTTTCCGGTGGGCAGAAACAGCGTATTGCCATCGTGCGTTCCCTGGCGATGAACCCGAAGGTGATGCTTTTTGATGAGCCCACCTCTGCCCTTGATCCGGAGATGGTAGGTGAGGTTCTGGATGTTATGAAGGAACTGGCAGAATCCGGCATGACCATGGTGGTTGTGACCCATGAGATGGGCTTTGCAAGAGAAGTGGCTACCAAGGTGGTGTTTATGGACGGTGGAAACATTATGGAGGAGAACACTCCCCAGGAATTCTTCACCAATCCCCAGGCGCCTCGTTTACAGGAATTCTTATCCAAGGTTTTATAAGAAACCGCTGGAGAAAGGACAGGACTTCCGATGAAATTTTCTCTGTGCATGATTGTAAAAAATGAGGAGGCGTTACTGGCAGAATGCCTGGACAGTCTGAAAGCCGCCATGGATGAGATCAACATCGTGGACACCGGCTCCACAGACCGGACGAAAGAGATTGCAGCCTCCTATACGGACAGAGTCTATGATTTCCGGTGGACAGGCAGCTTTTCCGATGCCAGAAATTTTTCTTTCAGCAAGGCGACAGGCGATTATATTTACTGCGCCGATGCGGACGAACTCCTGGATGAGGAAAATCAGCGGAAACTGCTGCAGCTGAAAAAACAGCTGGAAAATGTCCCGGAAATCGAAATCGTACAGATGTATTATGTCAACCAGCTTCAAAATGGCAGTGTCTATAACTTTGACAAGGAATACCGCCCCAAGCTGTTCAAACGGCTGCGCAGCTTCCGGTGGGCAGACCCCATCCATGAACAGGTGGTAACGGAGCCGCTGGTATTTGACAGTGAGATTGAGATTATCCACAGGCAGCAGGGAAGCCATGCAGACCGGGATTTGCTGGCATTTGAACGGGTGCTGGAACGGGGAGAGGAACTTTCGGAACGGTTACAGCGGATGTACGCCATGGAGCTGTACAAGGCAGGAAGTGCGGAGCATTTGCAGAAAGCGGCACCCTACTTTGTGAAACAGATGGAGGCGGCAGAGGCTCAGTCCGATGCCTTCCAGATGGCGGGCTTGATTCCGGCGATGGCGGCACTTGCCGCGAAGGACACCAACGGCTTTTTCAAATATGCCTGCCGGCTGATTACCGTGGAGCCCTGTTCGGAGCTTTGTCTGCAGCTTGCCAGATACTTTGAACAGACCGGGGACAAAGAAGAGGCAAACCTCTGGTATTACAATGCGGCTTTTGAAACCAAGCCGGTGTTGGACTTTTGCTCCGGCAACCAGGAGCCTTTGGAGACCCTTGCGCGGCTGGCGTGTGAGCGGGGCTGCGAGGAAGAGGCAGAACAGTACCGTGCCCAGGCAGAAGAGCGGGCACAGTTGTGCAAATAAAAGACAAAGGAAATGAAAAAATGAGTTGGGAAAATAATGTGCGCCGGGTAGAGCCTTATGTGCCCGGAGAACAGCCAAAGACAGAGCAGGTCATTAAGTTAAATACAAACGAGTGCCCTTATCCACCCGCTCCCGGCGTGGCGAGGGCAGCAAAGGAAATGGACACGGACGCGCTGCGGTTATATCCGGATCCCAATGCATCAGTTTTGGTGGATGCCCTGGCAGATTACTGCCATGTGAAACCCTCCCAGGTGTTTGTGGGTGTAGGCTCTGACGATGTGCTGTCCATTGCTTTCCTTACTTTTTTTAATTCCGGCAAATCCATCCTGTTCCCGGATATCACCTATTCCTTCTACGATGTGTGGGCAGAGGTTTACCGGATTCCCTACGAAACCGTTCCCCTGGATGAAAATTTCCAGCTCCGGGTAGAAGATTACAACCGGGAAAACGGTGGAATTGTCATTGCAAACCCCAATGCCCCTACCGGACTGTTCATGCCGGTGGAGCAGATTGAACACATTATAAAAAACAACCCGGACAGCATTGTGATTGTGGACGAGGCCTATGTGGACTTCGGCGCAGAAAGCTGTCTGCCTTTGACGGAGAAGTACGACAATGTACTGGTGGTACAGACCTTCTCCAAATCCAGAGCCATGGCGGGTGCCAGAATTGGTTTTGCCCTGGGCTCGGAAAAACTCATTGGCTATATGAATGATGTGAAGTTTTCCATCAATTCCTATACCATGAACCGTCCCTCTCTCGTCCTCGGCGTGGAGGCTGTGAAGGATGATGCATATTTTCACGGCATTGTCGGTAAAATGATAAAAACGAGAGAGTGGGTTAAGAAAGAATTAAATCTTCTGGGCTTTACATTCCCGGATTCTTATAGTAATTTTATTTTTGCGAAGCATAAGGAGAAAACGGCGGAGGAACTGTTTACCTATCTGAAGAGCAAAAATATTTATGTCCGCTATTTTCACAAACCGCGCATTGACAACTATCTGCGTATCAGCATCGGAACCGATGAACAGATGCAGGCACTTGTCGATGCCTTAAAGGAGTATCTTGGATGTTAACAAAGTATTTATGGATTTTCTTCATTTCGATGGTGCCGCTCATTGAACTGCGTGGCGCGATTCCCGTCTCCCAGGGACTGGGACTGCCCTTATTACAGAGTTATATCGTCTGTGTCATCGGCAACATGGTTCCCGTTCCCATTATCTATTTCTTCGCCAGAAAGGTGTTGGAATGGGGGGCTGACAAACCGGTTATTGGAAAGTTCTTCACCTTTTGTCTGGTAAAGGGCGAGCATGGCGGCAAAAAATTGCAGGAGAAGGCAGGACGGGGGTTATTCGTGGCACTGCTTTTGTTCGTGGGAATTCCCCTTCCGGGAACCGGCGCATGGACAGGAACCCTGGCAGCCAGTCTGTTGGATATGGATTTCAAATCCAGTGTGGCAGCGGTTATGCTGGGTGTACTTCTGGCGGGAGTCATTATGGGACTGGCGAGTGCCGGCGTATTCGGAGCCATCGGACTGGCAATCAGCTAGAACAGGCTGGAGGTATGGGACAAATGTCGGAGAGCTATACAGACTTTGCCAGAGTGTATGATATTTTTATGGATGAGACGCCTTACGAGGAATGGGCAGAATTCCTCGTAAGGCTTATTCTGCGTTTAGGGATTAGTAAACCGGGGATTCAGACCGGGGATGCACTGGAGAGTGAGCGCAACCTGGTATTGGATCTGGGATGTGGCACAGGCAGCCTCACGGAACGCATGGAGCAGAGGGGCTTTGATATGATTGGCGTGGACAATTCCGAGGACATGCTGCGGATTGCCCTGGAGAAAAAAGAAAAGGCAGGGAGCAAAACCCTCTATCTGCTACAGGATATGCGGGAACTGGAACTGTTCAGCACTGTGGGAACGGTCATCAGCGTCTGCGACAGCATTAACTATCTGCTGTCGGAGGAGGACTTACTTACCACCTTCAGGCTGGTGAACAACTATCTCTATCCCGGAGGACTTTTTATTTTTGACTTTAATACGGTGTACAAATATGAGACGGTGATAGGCGATACCACCATTGCGGAGAGCCGGGAGGCGTGCAGTTTTATCTGGGACAACTTCTACCATGAGGAGGAACAAATTAACGAGTACGACCTGACGCTGTTTGTGCAGGAGGAGGGAAACCAGTACCGGAGATTCCAGGAAACCCACTACCAGCGGGGCTATACCCTGGAACAGATGAAAGGTCTGGTGGAACAGGCAGGGCTTGCTTTTGTGGAAGCGCTGGATGCAGACACCCATGAGGAAGTGACGCCGGAGAGTGAGCGGATTTATGTGGTGGCAAGGGAACAACAGAAAAGCGGAGGGACAGAACATGTCTGATTATATCGTAAGAGCAACGGCGGCGGACGCACAGATCCGCGCCTTTGCTGCAACAACAAAAGAGATGGTGGAAACGGCGAGAAAGGCACACGATACCAGCCCGGTGGTGACCGCAGGACTGGGACGGCTGATGACCGCAGGTGCCATGATGGGCAGTATGCTAAAGGGAGACAAGGATTTACTCACACTGCAGATCCGCAGTGCAGGACCGGTGAAGGGACTGACGGTGACCGCAGATTCCAGGGGAAATGTGAAGGGCTTTGCCACCGAACCCCAGGTTATCAACGCCCCCAATGCGTCAGGCAAGCTGGATGTGGGTGGGATTGTAGGCCCCGGCGTACTAAATGTCATCAAGGATATGGGGCTGAAAGACCCCTATGTAGGACAGGTGGAATTGCAGACCGGTGAGATTGCTGAGGATATCACTTATTATTTTGCCACCTCCGAGCAGGTGCCCTCCTCCGTGGGACTGGGTGTCCTGATGGAAAAAGATAACACCGTGCGTCAGGCAGGAGGCTTTATTATCCAGTTAATGCCCTTTGTGTCCGATGAGGTACTGGACAAGCTGGAGCAGAAGCTGAAGGAAATCCCTCCTGTCACCACCATGCTGGATGCAGGAAAGACTCCGGAGGAGATTCTGGAATTGCTGCTGGGGGATATGGATCTGGTCATCAATGACAGGATGGAAACCCGTTTCCACTGCAGCTGCGACAAACACCGCATCGAAAAAGCCCTGATTTCTGTAGGGGAAAAAGAATTGAAGGATATGATTAACGAGGGCAAACCCATCGAGGTGAACTGCCATTTCTGTAATACCCATTACAACTTCACCGTGGAGGAACTGAAAGCACTGTTGAAGAAAACGAAACGTATTACTGTTTAAGCAGTGCCGGGGCACTTTACTGCCCAGGTACATAAGAAAGTGATTCAGGCAGGGGGATAATCTTTATGAAACATGGTTTTATCAAAGCAGCAGCATGCACACCGAAGATAAAAGTGGCTGACCCGTTTTTTAATGGGGCGCAGATTATGGCACAGATGGAGGAGGCATGTAAAGCAGGAGCCAAAATCCTGGTATTCCCGGAGCTGTGTCTTACCGGTTATACCTGTGGAGATTTGTTCTTGCAGGAATTACTACTGCGGCAGGCGAAGGACAGCCTGCAGCTGATTGCGGAATGTTCCAGCGGACTGGATGCCCTGATTTTCATCGGACTTCCCTTTGTCCATGAGCAAAAGCTGTACAATGTGGCAGCAGCCATCCACAACGGCAAAATTCTGGCGTTCATTCCCAAGCGTTTCATTCCCACCTACGGGGAATTTTACGAGGGCAGACATTTCCAGCCGGGAAATGCCACCGCCACTGATGTGTGGGTAGGCAATCAGCTTGTGCCCTTCGGAACGGACATCCTGTTACAATGCGATACCATGCCGGAGCTGTGTGTGGCTTGCGAAATCTGTGAGGATATCTGGGCGGCCAATACCCCTTCCACCGCCCATGCACTGGCGGGAGCCAATGTGATTGTGAATCTTTCTGCTTCCAACGAGACGGTGGGAAAGGACGAGTACCGGGAACTTCTGGTAAAATCCATCTCGGCACGGCTGTTGTGTGGCTATGTCTACACCTCCTCCGCGGAGGGCGAATCCACCCAGGATTTGGTGTTTGGCGGACACCGCATCATTGCGGAAAATGGAACGGTTCTGGAACAGGAGAAAAACTTCCGGGCGGGCATCCTCTATTCGGAATTGGATTTGCACCGGATTGCCGGTGAGAGACGGCGGATGAGCAGCTTTATTCCCGAAGAAAAGCAGTACTACACCAGAGTCTATTTTTCCTTGAAAGAGGAGGAAACCACACTCACCCGTACCTTTGAGAGCCTGCCCTTTGTGCCCCAGGACAAGGCAAAGCGGGATGAGCGCTGCGAGGAGATTCTTTCCATCCAGTCCTACGGACTGAAAAAGCGGTTGGAGCATACCGGATGCCAGCATGCGGTGATTGGTGTGTCCGGTGGACTGGACTCCACTCTGGCACTTTTGGTGACGGTGCGTACCTTTGACATGCTGGGATTGGACAAAAAGGGAATTCTCGGTGTGACCATGCCCTGCTTTGGCACCACAGACCGCACCTTTGACAATGCCTGCAGGCTGGTCAGACAGTTAGGATGCACCCTGCAAAAGGTGGATATCAAAAAATCCGTGACCCAGCACTTCAAGGATATCAAATTTGATATAGAAAACCACGATGTCACCTACGAAAACGGACAGGCGAGGGAGCGTACCCAGGTGCTGATGGACATTGCCAACAAGGAAAACGGCATGGTCATCGGAACAGGAGATATGTCGGAGCTGGCGCTGGGCTGGGCGACCTACAACGGCGACCATATGTCCATGTACGGTGTCAATGCCGGAGTCCCCAAAACCCTGGTGCGCCATCTGGTGTATTACTACGCTGACACCTGTGGTGACGAAAAGCTACAGGCAACTTTACTGGATGTTCTGGACACCCCGGTGAGCCCGGAGCTGTTACCTCCCGTGGAGGGAGAGATTGCCCAGAAAACCGAGGATCTGGTGGGACCCTACGAACTGCATGATTTCTTCTTATATTATCTGCTGAGGTTTGGCTGCGAGCCGGAGAAAATTTACCGGCTGGCGAAACTGGCATTTGCAGGCAGCTACGAGCCGGATGTGATTCTGAAATGGCTGAAAACCTTTTATCAGCGATTCTTTGCCCAGCAGTTTAAGCGTTCCTGCCTGCCGGATGGCCCCAAGGTGGGTTCTGTGGCTTTATCTCCCAGGGGAGATTTGCGGATGCCCTCCGATGCCTCGAAAGCATTGTGGATGAAACAGCTGGAAAACCTGTCATAGGTGGATAACCTTTCAGAAATCCCGGACAGAAAGCACACTTCCCAGACATATCCTGTGGAACCGTCTCATACAATAGGATTACAAAAAGAATTCTGTGGGAGAGGCTATGAATTCCAAAACAAAAATTGTGGTATTGCATTTAAAAGAAGTGATTTATACAGGCATTTTTATTACGCTTGCCGTTCTCCTGATTATTGTTCTGTTTATTATGTTTGCGCCGGGCAAAGAGAAAGCAGCACAGGAGACAACGGTGGACACTCCGGCGGGCATGTATGTACCGGGGGTATATACGACCACACTCCATATCGGGGACAGCAATCTGGACATTGCGGTGACGGTGGACGACACCAGAATCAACAGCGTGGAGCTGATAAACTTAAGTGAGGCAGTGGCTACCATGTATCCGCTGATTGAGCCCTCCTTTGAGGAGCTTGCCAGCCAGGTGATGGAGAAACAGTCCCTGGAGCAGATTACCTGCCCGGATGAAAGCCACTATACCTCTCTGGTTCTTCTGGATGCCATCCGGTCATCCCTGGAGCGGGCGTATGTGGTGGATACCACCCCTTGAATGCTCATTTAGCATCAAAACACTTGCTGTTTTGATGCGTAAGAAAGTGATTCAAGTGTGAGCAGCCTCCTTTTGCGGAGCAAAACTTAAAAGGAGTCTGCGAATTTTTACTGGAACGAGGTACGAGTGAACAGTAAAAACTCTTGACAAGGGGCGAAGTGCCGCGCTATGATGTCTGCAGAACAAAGGCGTTCTTCTCAGGGAGAAGAATGCCTTTTTGGATATCATAGGAAGTTCCTATGATATCCAAAACGCTCCGGGAGGAGCGCACTGCGGCGGAAAGGCGAAAGGCAGGATGTCGTTGGAACGGCCCGCCGCAGGCGGAGAATCCTGCAAGCAGGATTCTATATGAAATTTAGCTAAGGGAGATTCGATATGAAAAATTACACAAAGGAAGACATCATCCGTCTTGTGGAAGAAGAGGATGTGGAATTTATCCGGCTGCAGTTTACGGATATTTTCGGAAATCTGAAAAATGTGGCAATTACAGCATCCCAGCTGGAGCGGGCATTAAACAACCAGTGTATGTTTGACGGCTCATCCATTGAGGGATTTGTGCGGATCGAGGAATCGGATATGTATCTGCACCCGGACTACAATACCCTGGAGATTTTCCCTTGGAGACCCCAGCAGGGAAAAGTGGCACGTCTGATCTGCGATGTGTACCGTCCCGATGGCACCC
Source organism: uncultured Lachnospiraceae bacterium (assembly GCA_934371505.1). Taxonomy (GTDB): domain Bacteria; phylum Bacillota; class Clostridia; order Lachnospirales; family Lachnospiraceae; genus UMGS2037. The sequence goes on along the minus strand of CAKRNW010000049.1, from coordinate 4,709 downwards.
CCTTTGAGGGGGATCCTCGTCATGTGCTACAGCGGGCGATTGCAAAGGCGGCAGAGCAGGGCTATACCTTCAAAGTAGGACCGGAGTGCGAATTCTTCTTATTCCAGAGTGATGAAAACGGACTGCCCACCACCATCACTTACGAGCAGGCAGGCTATTTTGACTTAGGCCCTATGGATTTCGGGGAAAATGCCCGTCGTGACATGGTCATGACTCTGGAGGATATGGGTTTTGTGGTGGAGGCATCCCACCACGAAGTGGCACCTTCCCAGCATGAAATTGATATCCAGTACGATGAGGCTTTGGCGACAGCCGACAATATTATGACCTTCAAGCTGGCGGTAAAATCTATTGCCAAGCAGCACGGTCTTCATGCTACCTTTATGCCGAAACCGGTATACGGCGTCAACGGCTCCGGCATGCACATCAATATGTCCCTGTACCACAACGGCAGAAATATTTTTGCGGACAGCAGTGACGGTAACGGACTGAGTAAAGAGGCCTACTATTTTATCGGTGGACTGATGAAACATATGAAAGCAATCACGGCGATTGTGAATCCGCTGATTAACTCCTATAAACGACTGGTTCCCGGCTATGAGGCACCGGTGCATATTGCGTGGAGTGCGAAAAACCGCAGTCCTCTCATTCGTATTCCCGCAGCCGGCGGTGAGGGAACGAGAATCGAACTGCGCAGCCCTGACCCGGCAGCCAATCCTTATCTGGCACTGGCAGTATGTCTGGGAGCCGGATTGGAAGGCATCGAGCAGAAACTGATGCCCCCCGCCAGTGTGGACTGCAATATTTTTGAAATGTCCCAGGAGGAAAAGGAAAACTTAAAGATTGAGGAAATCCCCGGAACGTTGTTAGAGGCAATCGAGGCATTGGAGCAGGATCCTCTGATGAAGGAAATTTTGGGAGAGCATGTTTATCACAAGTATATGGAGGCGAAGAAGGAGGAATGGCAGTCCTACCGCTCCCAGGTGACGGAGTGGGAGATTGCCCGTTATTTGAACCGATACTAAGGAGGAATACCTGTGACAAACATTATTGTGGTCTTTCCAAAGCCGGAGGAAGCCAGAGGCATTAAAAGTATTCTGGTGAAAAACGGTTTTTCGGTGACCGCGGTATGTACGACTGGTGCTCAGGCAATGAGCCAGGTGGATAACATGTCAGGCGGAATCGTGGTATGTGGATACCGTCTGGTGGACATGATTTATTCGGATTTGCAGTCCTATCTGCCGGAAGGCTTTGAAATGCTGCTCATTGCCTCCAGCCGCATTTTAAGCGAGCGCTCCTATGGCGATATCATCAGTCTGGCGATGCCGCTGAAGGTACACAACTTGCTGGAGACGGTTTCCATGATGGTGGAAAACATGGAGCGGCGCAAGCGGAAACGCAGGGCACAGCCGAGAGAGCGGAATCCTGAAGAACAGAAGATTATCCTTGAGGCGAAACATCTTTTGATGGAACGAAATAATATGACGGAGGAGGAGGCTCACCGTTATATTCAGAAAAGCAGTATGGACAGCGGCACGAACCTGTTGGAGACTTCCCAGATGGTGCTGACCATGTTCCGCAGTTAAACTCCCGAAATGTCTGTGTGGGTGCAGAGGTTCCGGGAGCTTTTTTAATTGCATAGGAAGATACTTCCTAATTGATATCCAAAACGCTCCGCAGGGATGCGCAACTCGCCGAGAAGTAGTTTATGCTACGCATACCCCTCGCGCGTGCAAAGAGTCGGCAAGCGATTCTTTGTCTTTTCAGGTTTACATAATTTTGCGAAAACCTATAAGCAAAGGGAAAGTTATATTCTATAGGTACTTTATTCGAAGTTTTTTGGAACTTCGACCTATAAGATTAGTGGGAAATGATTTTTATAGGTCAAAATTTCATGAAAAACCAGGTTTTTTATCTTATAAGCACGTTAAATGACCTATAAAGGATGGTGTATGACTACTCTTATAGGTCAGACATTCATTTAAAGAGGATGAAGGAACCTATAAAACTAGTTATAATTTTACACTTATAGGTCAGCCATCGACTCATAGAATGGAAAGAAACCTATAAAAACCACTATAACTTTATCTATATAGGTCATACATCTATTTGCAAAGATGCGAATAGGTTTCACACTGCATTTAACGGTTGTGTAAAGATAAGTTTCTTGCTAAAATGGGAGCAAATCGTTACGGAAACGAGGCAGGAGTGAACAGATACAATGTAGTTGCAGAGCCGGGAGGCTTTAGAAAGGCATGGGTTTACTATGAAATTTACCAAGATGCAGGGATGCGGAAACGATTATGTCTATATTGATGGGGCAGCAGAGCCTGTTCCCCAGGAGAAAAAGCCGGAGCTGGTGCGCCTTTTAAGTGACCGTCACTTTGGAATCGGCTCGGACGGCGTGATCTTTATCAACCACGGGGAACATGCCAATTTCTCCCCTGATATGGCAGATTTTGAGATGGAAATGTATAATGCGGACGGAACCCGTGCAGAGATGTGTGGCAATGGAATCCGTTGTGTTGGAAAATATGTATATGATTCTGGACTGACCAGGGAAACCACGGTCAGGGTGATAAGCGCCGGGAAGGTGAAGGTGCTGGAACTTGCCGTGGAGGATGGAAAAGTACAGAAGGTGCGGGTGAACATGGGAGCGCCGGAACTTCTGGCAGAGCGCATTCCTGTGATAGCGGAAAAAGAGCAGGCGGTGGACGAACCTATTACCGTAGAGGGAAAGGAGTACCACATGAACTGTGTGTCCATGGGAAATCCCCATGCGGTGGTATTCATGGAGGAGGCACCCTGGCTGGGAGAACTATCGGAACTTCCCATTGAAAAAATCGGCCCTTTTTTTGAAAACCATGAACGTTTCCCCAACCGTACCAACACCGAATTTGTAAAAGTTCTGGATGACCACACTGTGGAGATGCGGGTCTGGGAGCGGGGAACAGGAGAAACCCTTGCCTGCGGAACCGGAGCCTGTGCCGTGGCAGTGGCATGTGTTTTAAGTGGAAAGACCGCTGACCATGTAACCGTAAAGCTGTTGGGCGGCGACCTGGAGATCCGGTGGGACAGAGAGGCAAACCTGGTTTATATGACCGGCCCTGCGGCAGTAAGTTTCACCGGAGAAATCGACGAGGCTTACCTTGCCAGCCTGCAGGCATGAAGGAGAGAACAAGACCAATGATAACCGCCAATTTTCATACCCACACACCCCGTTGCCACCACGCAAAGGGCAGTGAGCGGGAATATATCGAACAGGCAATCGCCAACGGATTTACCACACTGGGCTTTTCTGACCATGTGCCACAGCCTTTTAAGAACAGCTATGTGTCCACCATCCGCATGGCCATGGAGGAACTGGACGACTATGTGGGAACTCTGCGGGCACTGCAAAAGGAATACGCAGACAGGATACAGATTCTGATTGGTTTCGAGGCAGAATACTATCCCGATTTGTTTGAGGAACTGCTGGAGCAGCTGCGAAAACGTGCCATCGACTATCTCATTCTGGGACAGCATCATGCCCCGGAGGAGCCTACAGGATTTTACAGTGGTTATCCCACCGAAGATGAATACCGCTTGGAGACTTATGTAAATCAAGTGATTGAGGGGATGCAGACAGGAGTATTTTCCTACCTGGCACACCCGGATTTGTTTCACTATACAGGAGAGGACGAAATCTACCGGAAACACATGCGGCGGCTTTGTACTTGTGCAAAGGAACTGGACATCCCGCTGGAAATCAATATGCTGGGACTCCATTCCAACCGCCATTATCCCTGCGACAAGTTTTTCCAGCTTGCGGTGGAGGAGGGATGCCGCTTTATTCTGGGCTGTGATGCCCACGAACCGGAGGCAGTGCGCCAGCCGGAGGACGAGCCGGGAATGATGGAGTTTCTGGGGCGGAATCACATCCGGTATTCCCAGAATTTAGAAATTCGGAAATGATAGAAGGAATCAATGAAATTATGGAAATCAGACAGGCAGTGACAGCAGATTTACCGGACATTCAGAAAGTATACGATACAGCCAGAAACTTTATGCGGGCGCATGGAAACCCTACCCAGTGGGCAGGCGGCTATCCCCAGGAGGAATTGCTGCGCCGGGACATTGAGAAGAGACAACTCTATGTATGTGTGGAGAAAGGTCAGATGGTGGGTTCCTTTGCCTTTATTCCTGGAGTGGATCCCACCTATCTGGTGATAGAACAGGGAAACTGGCATGAGAACCGTCCCTATGCGGCAATTCATAAGGTGGCGTCCAATGGGCAGGTCAAGGGTGTGACCAGAGCCTGTTTCGACTTTTGCAGTGCCCGCTGTGACTACCTGCGGATGGACACGCATCAAGACAATCTGCCCATGCAGAATGCCATGAAGAAATATGGCTTCCGTCAGTGCGGTGTCATCCACCTGGCAGACGGAAGTCCGCGAATTGCCTTTGATTATCGGAGAAAGTGTAGTAACGATGGCGAAAAAGAAACGTAGAAAGAAAAAGAAATGGCTTATCCCGGTGCTTGTAGTGATACTGCTGGGAGCTACAGGGGCAGCCTTTGGTATTTATGAAAACAGTCTGGTGTATGGAACCTGTTATGTGGAGGCTGGCGTGGAGGTCACACCCCAGGACTTTTTGAAACGCCCGGACGGGGAGGCAGTCTTTGCCCAGGACAGCGGGTCCATTGACATTCATGTGCCCGGCACCTATGA
>CAKRNW010000048.1 GCA_934371505.1 uncultured Lachnospiraceae bacterium | reverse complement strand
CAGAACTGGTAATGGAATCGCCTCCTCAGACCAGACCTCCAATCTCCAGACACTGACCTTCACGGTGGAGGACTTCATCAAGGAAATCAATAACCGGGACAGTTCCATTCATCTGGCAGTGGATGTTGCCGGAAATGACTTTGTGAACGGACGTCTGCAGGTCGCCTACGCAACAACAGTAACGGTACGTGTCGGCTCAGCCAGCATCCCGCTCACCAATGACGATGTACACTGGATTGTCTACACATCCGGTGACAATACCACCTATGTGTTCCAGCAGATTGCAGACCCAGCCTATGCACAGATTAAGCAGGGTGGTCTGGATAATGAGAAATACGAGGCAATGGCTGGTACTCCAACAACCGAAGATTTATTCGTATCCATGGGAGGAGACCAGTACATTGTTCAAATGCAGTACGCCTACTGTGAGGACGATTACACCAGGACATACGAGATGACCGCGAATCCTACACCGAACTTCGACTACTACTCGGTGGAGACTCCTAGCTCAGTAAGTAAGGGAGTATCTTACAGCAAGAGTGTCGACAGTCACGGCGATTACCGGAGTGACGTGAATAACTGGATTAGCACAGCGACAGGCTACTGGAATGACCGAGGCTCCTACGCAGCAGATGCACGAGCCGAAGCCCACAGCAAGCTGAACAGCATGGTCAAAGGAACCAACAAGGCTGCCTACGGAAGCATGTATGAAATCTGTGAGACAGGCGAATCCGCAGACATGAAGAGCTTTATCGACAGCACCTGTGTTGTTGGAGGCTCCGGAGGTTCCCGACAGTTTACCCTATTTAAGGGCACAGACCCGGAGACAGGAGAGCCTTTCACGGTAGATATCACCATTACGGTTGGAATCTACGAGAATCCTCCTGTGACGACCGGACCGAACTATGACGGGCACCATGGACCTCACTATCAGCATGATAATGATGGCACGAATCCGGCAGTTCCACCTGTGACTGACCCGAATACCGGAGCAGTGATTACTCCTGGAACACCGGCGACAACCATTCCCTGTTCACATGTTTACTATGATGAGTACACTTCCGGTTCCGCCAGTGTCAGTTTTTCTTACAACGTATCCTTTGCGATTACGACAACCGGTATCGGTAATTCCTGTCTTGGAGCACCTGCTGCCATCTCCGAAACACAGACAGTGAAACAGACATTCAAGAACGTGAAGTACGCCAAATGCCTAAATTCTTTATTATGGCGAAAGGAGAGCATGGATGTTATAATAAATTTACGATCAAAAAATAGAATTGTTCAATCTCGGGATTTGTGTCTGTGCGCATTTGACACAAATTTGTTAGGCGAAAAAAGCGTGCGCAGGAATGGAGATAAAAATGAGAGCATTATTTATTGGAGGAACGGGTACCATCAGTACTGCCATCACAAACAGACTGGCAGCGGAAGAAAACTGGGAATTATATCTGATTAACAGGGGACTTCATGAGGTAGAAGTTCCTGAAAATGTGAAGGTAATCACCGCGGATATCAACAAGGAAGAAGAGGTGGCGGAGAAAATCAAAGACCTGACATTTGACACTGTATGCGATTTTATCGGGTTTGTGCCGGAGCAGCTGGAGCGGGATTATCGTCTTTTTAAAGGAAAGACAAAACAGTTTATGTATATCAGTTCAGCCTCGGCCTATCACAAACCGGTGACAGAATATCGAATCACAGAAGGTACGGCGCTTGCCAATCCTTACTGGGAATATTCCAGAAATAAAATCGCCTGTGAAGATTATCTGATGAAATTATACAGGGAAGAAGGATTTCCGGTTACCATTGTACGCCCCAGCCACACCTATAGTGAACGCGCCGTACCGGTCGGTGTACATGGAGACAATGGCTGTTTCCAGGTGTTAAAGCGGATGATGGAAGGAAAACCGGTTCTTGTCCATGGAGATGGAAACAGCCTCTGGACGATTACTTTCAATTCGGATTTTGCCAAAGGTTTTGTAGGGCTGATGGCAAATCCCCATGCCATTGGAGAGGCTTTCCAGATTACCAGTGACGAATCCCTTACCTGGAATCAGATTCACCAGATTGCGGCGGATAAGTTGGGAGTAGAGTACAAGCCTTACTATGTTTCCTCGGAGTATCTGGATGCGGTTTCCCCCTATGATTTCCGTGGTGGGTTATTAGGAGATAAAGCATGCACCGTGGTCTTTGACAATACAAAAATCAAAAGGATTGTGCCGGACTTTGTCTGCACGGTTTCCGCAAGGAAAGGCATCGGCAAAGCCATCGACTATATCTTAAGCCACCCGGAATGTCAGAAAGAGGACGCCGTCTTTGATGCATGGTGTGATAAAGTCATCGCCGGACTGGAGGAAGCGAAGAAAAGGATTCTTGGGTAAATGCGATAAAAAAAGAAGAAACTCCTATTGAAAAAGTATGGTATACTATGATACAGTTAAATGCAAAATACTTACTTGAATTTTTGTTCCTATGGATGCAGAACCGATAGGAGGTTATACAAAAGTGAAGATAATGACAGATGGCTTATATAAAAGTGACATGGATTGGAGAGGGGATTCTATTTTTGAAACAATCAAAGAATCCTTTTCTTCTTTAACCCCCGCTTTTTTGATTGGAGCATTTGCACTGGCAATCCAGAGTTTTCCGTTGACTGCGGTGCGTGAATTGATTGCAACCGCACTGGATGGAAAATTATATAATTTTCTTGATATTCTGTACCATGCAACTTATGAATTCATAGCAGTGTATCTGGTGTTTATTTTTTCATGTCTGGCTTCACGCAAAGAAGATGTACATGCTGATATTCGGGTGATTTCCGCTGTCTCCACAACGATCTGCTATTTTGCATCTCTGGGCTCTGAAGTTTTGACAGGGGAAGTCTCACTGATGAGCTATACCAATAAGGCAAATGTGTTTTCTGCCCTGCTGACTGCGGTATTGTATCACAAACTGTTTTTCCTGCTGTATCACAGATTGATGCGTAATAAAGAAGATGCCTATTCCACTACCTTTACGAGAGGAATTCACTGTGTCCCCATCATCGGCATCTGTGTGGGTTTCTCTGCCATAGAGGCAGAACTGATCAGTTTGTGGGATGGCATGAATAACTTTAACGATTTGGTGATTGCCATTCTGTCGAAACCCTTTGAAACGATTGGAGCCACATTCCTTGGTGGATTTCTGATTATGTTTTGTGAATCTGTCTTGTGGATGGTGGGTGTTCATGGAGGAAATGTGTTTGATACACTGCTCACATCCCCAACCAGCGTGTTTGCTTTCGGAAACGGAAGTATTATGAACAAACCTCTTCTGGATACTTTTGTTCTCATGGGAGGGTGTGGAACCACCATGTGTCTGTTTCTGGCAATCCTGTTTTTCAGCCGTGACAAACGGATCAGGAGACTGACCAAGCTGGCAGGAATACCGTTGTTATTTAATATCAATGAGATTCTGGTGTTTGGGATTCCCATTGTGTTTAATCCGGTTTATCTGATTCCCTTCGTATCAGTTCCTCTGGTTTCCTATACGCTTAGTTATCTTGCAATGTCCACCGATGTGGTACCGCCCATTATCAATGCCAATGTACATTGGACGACCCCAGTGATTATCAGCGGTTATCAGGCTACCGGTTCTGTTGCTGGAAGTATCCTGCAGCTTGTTTCTCTGGTAGTTGGAACACTCATTTACATGCCCTTTGTGCGGAAAGCAGATGCGGTTACAGTGGAAAATGAGGATAAGTGTCTGGAGAGCCTCACGGACATCTGCCGTAAGGCGGAGGCAGAAAAACAACCGTATCGTTTAAATCATGTCAGTGTACTTTTGAGCTCTTTTGAAGAAAATCTGTTTGCCAAGCTGAACAGTGACATTAAGGCAGGAACAGTTGCTATCAATTATCAACCCCAGATCCGTGAGGGTAAAATTATTGCGGCTGAAGCATTGCTGCGCTTCAAATACCGGGATAATAAGGCAGTCTATCCGCCTCTTGTGGTGGAAATGGCAAGAAACAGAGGTGTGTTCGAGGATTTAAGCAAAGTGATATGTCAGCGTGCTTTGGCAGACCTGCGGGAAATGCAACGCATTGCCCCTGATATGGAAGTTGAGGTGAATCTGAGAATTGAACTGCTTATGGATGAAAGATTCCGGCAATGGCTGATTAAGGAGGTAGAGAATGCACATGTAACACCCAATACCTTTGGTATTGAAATTACAGAAGATGCGAATATCTCCGATGCGGATGTGTATCAGATTGCCTTTGAACAAATAAAGAAGAGTGGAATCAAGGTTTTCATGGATGATTTTTCCATGGGAAATACATCCATTACCATCCTTCAGAAAAACTATTTCGATTTTGTCAAGATAGATGGTTCCCTCATCCGAAATCTGGAGAATGAACGAACCAGAAGTATTGTTTCCTCCATCATCCAGCTAGGACAGCAACTCAATTTCAGCATCATTGCAGAGTACGTGGAAACAGAAAAACAGAGAGATCAGCTGCTTGCCATGGGCTGCAATATTTTTCAGGGGTACCTGTATTATAAGGATATGCCCATTCAGGCTCTGCTTACTCTGCTTGAGAATGAAAATAATAGGTAACCGTCCAGAAGACTAGCTGCCACATAAAAATCCCATCTGCGTATAAGTCCTACACAGATGGGATTTTCATTTCACAGGAAATTCCTTCCGCAAAATCAAAAACTTGCCGCCAACATATGGAGTACATGCTGGATATACAGAACAAAAAATTCCCGGTTGGTTTTCATGTCATCCGTCAGCTCAAAGAAATATTCTTTGCTCTTATAGTCCCGCTTGAAGAAAGGCTCAAACACCGTATCCCATTGGGGCAGATACAGGGAATATTTCCGGGTGTAACAGTTTGCCGCAGTAGCCTGGATGCGGTGCTCCTTATCCACGAATCCGGCAATGGACTTGTGAAGCGCCACATCTTCCTCCGGAAGATAATAGTAGTCTTTATAATTAGAATAGAAGTATTTCATTTCTTCTTCATAGAGGGGAATTCGCAACGTTCCTTCCAACCCCTCCCCGGAAAAAAAGAAGGCTCCGGTGGAATAACCGATTCTCCGGGGCAGAGGAGTGGACAGTTTGAAGCTGATATATAATTCCTGATGGCGTTCTCCGTCTATATCGGTATAATAATTTGCCTGTACCTTTTTCGGACGATGATTTTCATTAAACATATCATAAACGGACAGAATTGGAAGAAGTTCCAACATGCCTTTTACATCGTCTGCATTGTGCTGCAATAAAATCTTTAACATCCGTTCATCCGGATTCTCTGCATAAGCATGATAAATACCAATCAACTCTCCGCCATTGTATACATCTACACGATCAATACCCAGATATAATTCTATGGTTTTTTGCTTACAGTTTGGTAAATGTAAGAAAAATTTGTAAGGGGAAACTCTGCGGTAAATATCAATACCAGTAAAATTTTCCAGAGTGTAGGGAAGCTTGTAGGCGGCTGCTTTCTGCATTAAGTAGGGCAAGTCAAAATTATTACCGTTAAAATGGATCAGATGGGTGAAATCCTTAATATAGTCAAAAAAGGAAATCAGCAGATCACATTCATCTTCTTTGGAATCGGCGAACCACTGTTTGGTATACCAGCAGCCATCTTCATAGGAGGCAGTTCCAATCAGATACAGGACAGAAGAACGTGCGGTAAAGCCGGTGGTTTCAATATCTACAAACAGTATTTTCTCAAGAGGAGCGATTTTTTCCAGAGGATAGCGAATGGAAAATCCCTCCAGTTTCTGTCGAATAATACGCATGAAAAAGTCTCCTTTTCATTGATTTCTAAGGTAACTATATCATATTTTCGGTTTTGTAAGTAGTCTTTGTTGAATATTTTAGCGAAAAAATATATAATATAAAAGATTAAAAATTCTCAAGAAAGAAGGAAAGGGAATGGCAAAATTAACATTCTTGGGTGGCGTCCATCCATATGATGGTAAAGATTTATCCAAGGACAAGCCAATTAAGGAAGTCCTGCCGAAAGGCGATCTGGTATATCCTTTATCACAGCATATTGGTGCACCGGCTAACCCAATCGTAAAAAAAGGCGACCATGTACTGACCGGACAGAAGATTGCGGAGGCGGCAGGGTTTGTGTCTGCGCCCATTTATGCTACGGTATCCGGTACCGTGAAAGCGATTGAGCCGAGACGTGTGGTCACTGGCGACAATGTGATGAGTATTGTCATCGAAAACGATGGGGCATATGAAGAAGTTGAGTATCCTCCGGTAAAACCGTTGGAGGAAATGTCCCGTGAGGAGGTAGTAAATCTGATCAAGGAAGCCGGCGTAGTCGGCATGGGTGGTGCAGGTTTCCCCACCTTTATCAAGATGTCTCCGAAGGAGCCGGATAAGATCGACTATATTATTGCCAACTGTGCAGAGTGTGAGCCTTATCTGACTTCCGATTACCGTCGAATGATTGAAACTCCGGAACTTCTCATTGACGGAATGCGGATTATTTTATCAATCTTCCCTAAGGCACAGGGTGTGTTTGCCGTGGAAGATAATAAGCCGGACTGCGTCAAACTTTTGAAGGAGCTGACCAAAGATGAAGACCGCATGAGCGTGAAGGCAGTTAAGACCAAGTACCCCCAGGGGGCAGAGCGTATGCTGATTTATGCAGTGACCGGCAGAGCAATCAATTCCGATATGCTTCCGGCTGATGCAGGCTGCATCGTGGACAATGTGGACACCATCGTGGCAATCCGCCGGGCTGTCCGGGAGGGGAAGCCTCTGATGCATCGTATTGTGACGGTAACCGGTGACGCGATTGCTGACCCCAGAAACTTTACTGTCCGTATCGGAACCAACTATGCAGAACTGGTGGAGGAAGCAGGCGGTTTCAAACAGGATCCTGTGAAGATAATTTCCGGCGGACCCATGATGGGATTCGGTATTTTTGATTTAAATGTCCCAACGACTAAGACAGCATCTGCTTTGCTTTGTCTGACCAAGGATGATGTATCAGCCATGGAGCCTACTGCCTGCATTAACTGCGGACGCTGTTCAGAAGCCTGTCCGGAGAGGCTGCTTCCCGGCAGACTTTCCACTTATGCGGTTCACGGTGATGCAGAAAACTTTGTGAAAGAAAATGGTATGGAGTGTTGCGAGTGTGGCTGCTGCAGCTATGTCTGCCCTGCGAAGAAACCTCTGACACAAACCATCAAGTCCATGCGTAAGCTGGAACTGGCGAACAGGAAAAAGGCGGGAGGAAAAAAATAACATGGAAAAACTGATGAAAGTATCATCCAATCCCCATGTCCGCTCGAAGGAAACCACCTCATCCATTATGATGACGGTCGTGATTGCCCTTCTTCCTGCGGCTGGCTTTGGTATTTATAATTTTGGTGTGCGCGCCCTGTTACACATGATCGTATGTATTGCAGCGGCAGTGCTCAGTGAATTTGCCTTTGAAAAAATCTGTAAACAGAAGGTGACCATCAACGACTTTTCTGCAGTTGTCACGGGACTTCTGCTGGCATTGAACCTTCCGGTAAGCGCTCCTCTGTGGATGGGAGCGTTAGGTGCGGTATTTGCCATCGTGGTTGCCAAGATGCTGTTCGGAGGCATTGGACAGAACTTTATGAACCCGGCGCTGGCAGGACGGTGTTTTCTGCTCCTGTCTTTCCCGAAGCTGATGACCACCTTTGCCTGTGACCGGTATCCCCTGGATGGTGTGTCAGGTGCCACTCCTTTAGCGGCATTGAAAGCAGGAGAGCGTGTAGATGTCATGAACATGATCATCGGAAAAATCCCCGGCACCATCGGCGAGACTTCCCTGATTGCCATCGTGTTCGGTGCGTGTATTCTGATTTTATTTGGTATTATCGACCTGAAGGTGCCCGGAACCTATATCGCATCCTTCTGTGTTTTTATACTACTGTTTTCAGGCAGAGGTTTGGATTGGGCCTATCTGGCAGCACAGCTTGCCGGAGGCGGACTGATGTTAGGAGCCTTCTTTATGGCAACTGACTACGCAACCAGACCGGTGACGGTAAAAGGACAGTATATTTACGGCATTGTGTTAGGCTTGCTGACAGCAATCTTCCGTGTATTCGGAGGCTCTGCGGAGGGTGTTTCCTACGCGATTATCATCAGTAATCTGTTAGTTCCTCTGATTGAGAATTTTACACTGCCTAAAGCATTCGGGAGAGGAGGAGAACGGATATGAATGACAGAAAGAACATGATACATGATGCCGGAATCCTTTTTCTGATTACCTTGATTGCCGGCCTGCTTCTTGGTCTGGTCTATGAAGTGACCAAGGAGCCCATTGCCCGCCAGGAGGAGGCTGCAAAGATAGCTGCTTATCAGGCAGTTTTTGAGGATGCAGCGGAGTTTACCCCCCTTGATCTTTCCGATAAACAGAGTGGGGCAGATGCGGTAGCAGGACAGTATCCCAAGGCAGTGATTGACGAAGTCATGGTTGCCAAGGATGCAAGCGGCAGTACCTTAGGCTATGTGGTAACCGCAACCTCCAAGAGTGCCTACGATGGCAGTCTGCAGTTATCTGTGGGAATCCGACAGGATGGCACGGTAAACGGAATCTCCTTCCAGAGTCTCACCGAGAGTGCAGGACTGGGCATGGAGGCAGATACCGACTGGAAGAACCAGTATGCAGACAAAAATGTGGAGAGTTTCGCTGTGACGAAAGTAGGCGCCGTACAGCCCAATGAGATTGATGCCATTTCCGGTGCAACCATTACATCCAAGGCTGTGACCGAGGCAGTCAATGCCAGCCTGTTATATTTCAGAGAAGCGTTGGGAGGTGGAGTAAATGAGTAATGAAAATAAGAATTCCACGATGACAGCCACGGCAACAGAACGGCTGATCAATGGTATTGTGAAGGAGAATCCTACCTTTGTACTGATGTTAGGTATGTGCCCGACCCTGGCAGTTACCACTTCCGCCATCAACGGTCTTGGCATGGGTCTGACCACCATGGTGGTTCTGGCACTGTCCAACCTGTTTATTTCCCTGCTGCGGAATATCATTCCCGACAAGGTTCGTATTCCCGGCTTTATCGTTATCATTGCCAGCTTTGTAACCATGATGCAGTTATTGCTGCAGGCATACATTCCGTCCATTTATCAGGCATTGAATATTTACATTCCCCTGATTGTGGTAAACTGTATTATTTTAGGACGTGCGGAGAGCTTTGCCTCCAAAAACGAGCCGATTCCCTCCCTGTTCGATGGTATCGGAATGGGTCTGGGCTTTACCGTGGCACTGACCATCATCGGTGCAGTCCGTGAGCTGTTAGGTGCAGGTTCTGTTTTTGGATTGACAATTATGCCCGCATCCTACGAGCCAATCCGTATCTTTACCAGTGCGCCCGGTGCTTTCTTTGTACTGGCAGTGCTTACGGCTATCCAGAATAAAGTAAAAATCAACGGTGCGAAGAAGGGTAAAGATGTATCCAGGATTCAGTCCGGCTGTGGTCATGACTGTCTCAACTGTGATGTGGCAGGCTGCGGTGACCGCACGGTAGAAGAAAAAGAACAGAAGGAGGAGAAATAAATGGCAACAATTAAAGATTTACTGGTCATTCTGGTCAGCTCCTCTCTGATTAGTAATGTAGTGTTAAGTCAGTTCTTAGGTTTATGTCCGTTCTTAGGTGTATCGAAAAAGGTCAACACTGCAGCGGGCATGGGAGCGGCAATTATTTTCGTTATTACCTTGGCCTCCGTTGTGACAGGCTGCATTTATAAGTTCCTGCTGGTACCTTTTGGCGTAGAATATCTGCAGACCATCGTCTTTATCCTGGTCATTGCAGCACTGGTTCAGTTTGTGGAAATGTTTTTAAAGAAATTCATGCAGTCTCTTTACAAGGCACTGGGCGTATACCTTCCACTGATTACCACCAACTGCGCTGTTCTGGGTGTAGCAATCAAAAATGTACAGAATGAGTACGGAATTCTTTACGGTACGGTAAACGGATTTGCTACTGCAGTGGGATTTACCATTTCTATCGTGATTCTTGCCAGCATCCGTGAAAAAATGGAATACAATGATGTGCCGGAGTCCTTTAAGGGAATGCCCATTGTGCTGGTCAGCGCCGGTCTGATGGCGATTGCCTTCTGCGGATTCTCTGGAATCTCATTCTAAACAACGATTGAATGGAAGGAATGGAATGAAATGAGTATAACAGGAATTATTACAGCGACTGTGCTTGTCGGCGTTCTGGGACTGCTTTTAGGACTGTTCTTAGGCGTGGCAGCCATCAAGTTTAAAGTAGAAGTCAACGAAAAAGAAGAACAGATTCTGAGTACCCTGCCCGGCAATAACTGTGGAGGCTGCGGCTATCCCGGCTGTTCCGGTCTGGCGGCGGCTATCGCCAAAGGAGAGGCACCGGTCAATGCCTGTCCCGTAGGTGGCGAGGCTGTGGGTAAAAAGGTTGCGGAAATCATGGGCGTAGAGGCGGAAAGCGGCGAGAAAATGGTGGCCTTCGTCCACTGCCAGGGCGACTGCGACAAGTCCGGTGTCGACTATGAGTACACCGGAATCGAAGACTGCCGTATGCTCCAGTTCGTACCGAACGGAGGAGCAAAATCCTGTAACTACGGCTGTCTGGGCTTTGGCACCTGTGCGAAGGTCTGCCCCTTTGATGCCATCCATGTAGAAAATGGAGTGGCAGTGGTAGACAAAGAGAAATGTAAGGCATGTGGCAAATGTATCGCCGTCTGCCCGAAGCATCTCATCGGTATGGAGCCTTACAAGGCAAAACATATCGTGGCATGTAGTTCCCAGGACAAAGGCCCTGTGGTTATGAAGGCATGTACCGTTGGATGTATCGGCTGCGGTATCTGTAAGAAGAATTGTCCCGCAGATGCCATCACGGTAGAGAATTTCGTGGCAAAGATTGACCAGGAGAAGTGTACCGGATGTGGACTCTGCAAGGAGAAATGCCCGAAGAAAGCCATCATATAGAAAGGAAAAATGTGATGCCTACAACAGTTCGATTAGGTTAGTCTGTTTCGACGGAAAAACCAGAACTGTAATGCAGTTGGTAATCATCCGTCACGAAAACAGCCTCAACATGGGGGGTGCGCTCAATGAGCTGCATCCCCTTTTCCAGTCCCAGCACATAACAGGTCGTGGAGAGGGCATCCCCCTCCAGGGAGGAATCGGACAGAATGGTCACCTGAAACAGATGGTTCCGGACGGGATAACCGGTCCGGGTATCCAGTATATGATGATAAAGGATGCCATCCTTTTCAAAATACCGTTCATAATTGCCGGAGGATACCACAGATTTGCCCGTTACCGGGAGTGCCAGCAGGGATTCACCATTCTCGGCAAAGGGCTTGCGCACCCCGATGCGAAAATCAGTGACATTGCCTTTCCCGTCCGGTTTTCCGCCTACTGCCAGAATATTTCCCCCTAAGTCTAACAGGGCATGCTCCACATCACAGGAGAGTAACAGTGCCCGCATTTGATCTGCAATATATCCTTTCGCGATAAAACCTAAATCCAGAGATGCCTCCGGGTCAGTGAGAGTGACGGTTCCCGCGTCCTCGTTTATCCGGATGGCATGATAGTCCACATGGGACAGTGCCTCCTGAATAGCAGAGTCAGGGGGAATGATGGCAGAGTCCTGGGCGGCATTGTTTTCAGAGAAATTCCACAATGCAGAGAGGGTGGCGATGGTAGGGTCAATGGCACCGCCGGTGAGTTCTGCGTAGGACAGGGCAGAGTTTAACAGTTCCAGTGTTTCAGTGTGGACGGTGACTGGCTGTCCCTGGGCATGATTAATCTCCCAGATATCGGAACCCTCCACGGTACGGCTGAGCATGTTTTCGTATTCTTCCGCCAGATGGAAGCAGTTGTCCAGTGCCTCGTTGGCGTGGGAAATGTCGGTATCGTAGACCGTGATGTTGATGATGGTATCAAAATAAAATCCCGTGCGGGTGGTGGCTGTCATGGCAGTGCTGCCACAGCCGGAAAGCCCAAGTACCGGGAGAAAAAGACAAAGCATGGCAATAAAAAAACGGGAAATATGTTCAATCATGGAAAAATGCTCCTTGTTGTGATATACTGAACGCATAATAAAAACAAGCGACACCGCAGGTGGCATTTGTTTTTATTGCGTCAGTAACGAGAGAATTGTCCTGCAATGCAGGATGTAAAGCGCGTCAGCGCGGATTCTCGAGTCTACTGTATTTTACCATATTTTTAAAAAAGGAGAAACACAATGCGTCTTCCCGACGATTTTGACGATGAAGAAAACAACAGCATGGGATTACCCATGATTCGTATGGTAATTGGCGTAGCTGCCTTTATTCTGGTTTTGTTTGCAATTGTCATTGCAGTGAATTATAAAAATACCGGACACCATAATAAGAATACAGACACGGCAATTACTGTAGAAACTTCAGAGAATCAAGAGACGAAAGATTTAAAGGAGCGTACCGAGGAGTTAATCAGCGGTTCTACCCTGCGCAGCGATGATTTGGATTTCTGGGACATGTATCCGGAGCAGGAGACAAGGGAAACGCAGGTAAAGGAGACAGAAGAGACAAAGGAGGAACCCAAGGATCCCTCCACAGATGGCAAGCATACGTTGGTCACCTATGCCAGTGGCAGACAGGAATGGGTTTCCATCAACCCTTATATTAAGAAAAATTCTTATGATTATACCAATCTGGTGAGTCAGAATAACATTATGAAGTATTATGAAGGCTCCCGGCTTACTTCGTTTCTGGGGGTAGATATTTCCAAGAACGACGGAACGGTGGATTTTGATATGTTAAAGGCGGCAGGGGTGTCTTTCGTGATGATTCGTACCGGCTCCAGAGGTTATGAGAGCGGGCAGCTGATGGAGGATGAACTGTTCACCGAGCATATGGATGGGGCACTGGCGGCAGGACTGGATGTGGGCTTGTATTTCAGCTCTGCCGCAATCTCAAAGGAAGAGGCAGAAGAGGAAGCCAATATGCTTCTGGCGCAGATTGGTGAGAGGAAGATTACTTATCCAATTGCCTTTCAGATGGCGTTTGCGGATAATGATGTTTCCCGATTTGACAAGCTGACAGCAGCGCAGCGCACGGAGATTACCAGAGCTTTTCTGAATGTGATTTCCAATGCAGGATACAGGCCTATGGTTTATGGAGACAAGGAATGGCTGATTAAGGAAATTGACTTGTCGAAACTGGGAGACTATGATTTTTGGCTTTCCCAGCCGGGAGATTTGCCGGATTATCCCTATGCCTTTTCCATCTGGCAGTATTCCACAACGAAGAATATAGATGGTATCAACGGCACGGCCCACGTAAATATCAGTTTTATCGACTATGCTTCCAAATAGCGGAGTAACTTTTCGGAAATTCGACAATTAGAATAGATATCAGCATAAACAGCAGGAGATAACCCGTCAATGTAATTTTGCATATAGTTGCGGGCAACTCCTGCTTTTTTTGCCAGATCCACTGCCTTGTTGTAGGCAATGGCTGCTTCCTCCAGGGTATGATATCGTCCGATGATGAAATCACCGTTGATATGTATTTTTGCCTGATACAGAGTCTGTTCTTTGGAGCGGACAGGATAAACACCGTAATAGGGACTGATGACTTCCAGATTGGAATAGCGGTAGTCATAAGAATCACCATTAATAAAGCGATAGTCCCGGTCTTTCACCGAGAAACTGTGGATGCCGTATCGATTGAGAATGTTAAACTGCATGCCATATTCATTCACAAAAAGATGCCCGCCTCTGCGTAAGATTTTGTGAGAGGAATAATAAAACAGATCATCAATATCAAAGATAAAGTATTCCTGAGGAGAAAAATAGTACGCAAAGTAATTTGTGCGGATATAGATCGGAGTTGCGATATAGATACCGTTATTCTTATAATTAAGGAGGATGACCCATTTTTCAAAGGAAAGAAAGGCATCATGGGAGTAATCGGATAACGTGGAACCGGTTCCGGTCAGCAGGAACAGCCCTTCCAGATAGGCCTGATAGGCTTCCTGGGGGGAAGCGTAACTGCCAAGGGAAATGTGTTTCCCTCGAAAGGTAAGGGAGGCACGGAAATAAGGGGTCTTGTCTTTCTTATAGGCGGGATATACCCCTGGATATTGACTGGACATAGTGACTCCTTTCCTTGAGATGTTAAAATTAATTATACATGAAATCCTGACCTTTTGTATAGAATATTTATAGAGGGAAAATTCATGTATAAGAAATATATTGGCTATTGCTTAATGGTACAGGCTGTCTGGATTTGTGCCCTGTTCAGTATCCGGACCATACAGGTAGGAGAAATTATGGCGGTGGACAGCGAGAGTGTCAAGGCAGCGGTGGCAGTGGAAAAAGAACCGGATATACAAATTACGGATCGGGAAAGGCTTAAGGAAATCTCATCTGGTCAGAGAGTGGTGGAGTATGGTCTGTTGCAGGATGCGACAGATTCTATTTACATGGAAGAAGTTCTGTCTAACCATGGAATGACCTGGGATGATTACGATACCCTGACCCGGATTGTGGAAGCGGAAGCAGGAGGAGAAGACGAAAATGGGAAAATGCTGGTAGCCGGTGTGGTGTTAAACCGTGTGGCAGACGATGCCTTTCCTGACACGGTACAGGAAGTGGTCTTTCAGAAATCTCATGGAGTGACGCAGTTTACTCCCATCTCCGATGGGCGGTTTTATCGGGTGAAGGTATCGGAAACAACGAAAGAGGCTGTTCAACGAGTACTGTCCGGGGAGGACATTTCCCAGGGAGCACTTTATTTTGTGTCCAGAAAGGGGGCAGATCCGGATCGAATGGCCTGGTTTGACAAACATTTGACCTTTTTGTTCGCATACGGTGGACATGAGTTCTTTTTATAGAGATTTTAGAGTGCATTTATAGACAGAGTGCGTGTTCTTGTGCTAAAATGAGGCTTGCGGCGGATTTCGCCAATGATACGGAGATATGCTCCATAAAACAAGGGAGGACTTATCGTGTTATACCATAGTACGAGAAATAACGGACAGACTGTGACTGCATCACAGGCAATTCTGAAAGGATTATCAGAGGATGGCGGACTTTTTGTGCCGGAGAACATCCCTGCACTGGATAAGAGTCTTTCTGAACTGGCGCAGATGTCTTATAAGCAGGTTGCTTATGAAGTAATGAAATTATATCTCACGGATTTCACGGAGGATGAGTTGAAAAACTGCATTGAGCGTGCTTACGATTCTAAGTTTGATACGGAGGAAATTGCACCTCTTGCTGAAGCAGACAATGCATACTACCTGGAGCTGTTCCATGGTGCAACCATTGCCTTTAAGGATATGGCTTTATCGATTCTTCCTCATTTTATGATTACAGCAGCAAAGAAAAATAACGTAAAGAACGAGATTGTGATTCTGACTGCTACCTCCGGTGATACCGGAAAGGCAGCTCTTGCAGGATTTGCAGATGTAGAAGGAACCAGAATCGTAGTGTTCTATCCTAAGAATGGTGTCAGCCCCATCCAGGAGAAACAGATGGTAACCCAGAAAGGGGCCAATACATACGTGGTGGGAATCCACGGTAATTTCGACGATGCCCAGACCGGCGTAAAGAAACTTTTTGCAGACCGTGAGTTAGAGAAAGAACTGGATGAGAAGGGATTTCAGTTTTCCTCTGCCAATTCCATTAACATCGGACGTCTGGTACCCCAGATTGTTTATTATGTTTATGCTTAT
>CAKRNW010000047.1 GCA_934371505.1 uncultured Lachnospiraceae bacterium | reverse complement strand
GAACAGATGCAGCACGGCGATTTCGTCAATCTGGAGGAAAGCCCGGAAATCAATTTCAGCTACACTTCGGATATGGAATGGGTGCTAGAACGGATGAAATGCACGGATACCGGCCTGATTTGCCAGCTTGCAGAGCGGGGCATGAAGGATCAGGAGAACAGCGATGGCAGCAGATTGACCTATGGAACGGTCCATTATCACATGAAAAACGGCAAGGATGTATACCGCAGTATGGTATTGAATCTGGATGAGGACAGAGATTTGCTGGTGGCAGTTTTACAGGATGAGGGTTATCAGGCAAGTGCCTACCAGTTAAATACGCAACAGTTTAAAAATCTGGTGAAAAACATGACCTGGTCTTATGAGAATGCCAGTCGCAGCTACGATAGCACAAGAGCGGACATTCAGGAGATTTACGAGGTATATCGGAAAGAATTCAACGCCCGTTCCTTTGACACCATGCTAAAGGAAGTTCCTGTGGGACGAATCAATTTCCAGCTGGAAATTAAGACATCCGAGAACCGGACGACTTCTTTCAACTGGTACTACCCGGTCTATGAATCCTTTACGGAAACATCTGCCTTGCTGGAACAGCATGGCATGACGGTGCAGGAGAATATCCCGGCAGACCAGGTGGAGGAAATCAGCGTTTACGGACCTACCATCAATCTGGATGAATTGGAGGAAGGCAGCCCGGAATGGAATTATAATCGGGAGTGGAGAGATGTCACTTACACCCAGACGGAGTACACCAAACAGATTTTGCAGCAGGTATACCCCGCCTTTCTGGCAGACTGGATGGTGGATGCAGCCTACAGTGTCTACAGTGCAGACATTTACTATGTAAAGGATGCCGCTCAGGACAGAACGTATACCAGTGGGGTATTCCTCAAAGGAGAAGTGCCGGGAATGGTTATTCGTGACATTACACAGGCACAATAAGACTTGAAAACAACCTCCGGCTTTTATAGAATAAGAAAAGCTGGAGGTTATTTTTGCTATGATTCAGGATATTAAACCCTACCGCTACCGGTTGGATTATGAAAACAGAGAGCCACAGGGCGGTGATGTAGCTTTACTTTATCAGGGAAACCAGGTATTACTGAGGGAGACGGAAGGAGAGACGAATCCGTTAGCAGCACTGCCCTTTTGTGGAGAACTGCCGGGGATGGACTTTCAGTATCTCTTTGCCATGGAATCCCCCTCCGGTAAAACCATCCGTTTTTTTCTGGGAAAATTTTCCAGGGGTTCCAAAGAGGGAGAGGAAGAAAAGGAGTTGGCACAAAGGCTGCATGCAGACTGGAAATCCGTGAATATTTTCCGCACCCTGCAGCCCAGAGTGACTGCATTTGCCATCATTACCGGTTATCAGATGGCAGGCTGGTATCGGGACACCAGAGTCTGCTCCCGGTGTGGCAGGCCACTGAAACATTCTAAGACGGAACGGATGTTATTTTGCCCGGACTGTGGCTTACAGCAGTATCCCAGGATCTCTCCTGCAGTGATTGTGGCGGTGACCAATGGGAATAAACTGTTGATGACCAAATACGCAGGGAGAGCCTATACCCGCTATGCCCTCATTGCAGGCTTTGCAGAGACGGGAGAAACCATTGAGGAAACGGTACACCGGGAGGTATTGGAAGAAGTGGGCGTCCGGGTGAAAAATGTAAAGTTCTACAAGAGTCAGCCCTGGTCTTTAACTTCCACCTTATTATTCGGTTTCTATGCGGAACTGGATGGCAGCGATGAAATTAAACTGGAGGACGGGGAACTGTCCGTGGGGCAGTGGATGACCAGAGAAGAAATAGAGGAAGACGAAAACCAGGAATCTCTCACATGGGAAATGATTGAGCGGTTTAAACACGGAGAAGTGTAGTCTGCATGATAGTGGAAGGAAGAACCTAAAAAGAGCGCTGACTGTTAAGGTCAACGCTCTTTTCTCTCACATGTTTGATGGAGGGCATTTGTGCTTCTCATCATTATGTATTTACTATATCATGGATATTGAATATTGTAAAATATATATAAAATCATCTTTACAATACTTTCAAAGTATCATAAAGATCAAAAAGAAAAATGAAATATGTGAATGAAATCGATTGAAATCGATTTCAATCGGAGAAATACAAGGCTTGCAGGGGATTGGGGAAGGTGCTATAATTCCAGAGAAAACCAACGATTAGGGGGAAAACCATGAGTACAAAGAGACGGGTTGTTGTGAAGGTGGGAACCTCCACACTGACCATGGAAAACGGTGCGCTGGACTTACGTACCATTGATAAACTGGCACAAGTGCTCTGTGCCATTCATAATGAAGGAAATGAAGTGATTCTTGTAAGCTCGGGTGCTATTGCAGTGGGCGTGAATAAAATGCATCTGCCGGAAAAGCCCGGGGAGTTACGGATGAAACAGGCGGCAGCAGCGGTGGGACAGTGCGAACTGATGCATATTTACGATAAATGCTTCAGTGAGTATGGCTGTATGGTAGCGCAGATTCTTTTAAACGGTGCCGATGTGGATTTGCCGGAGAAACGACAGAACCTGTCCAATACCTTCCATGCACTTTTGGAGAAGGGAATTATTCCTATTGTCAATGAGAACGACTCCGTTACCTATGCGGAGATTGAGTCAGAGAAAAAGGTGTTTGGTGATAACGATATGCTTTCTGCCATTGTTTCGGTGTTGGTGGAAGCAGATGAACTTCTGATTCTTTCCGATATCGAGGGACTTTATGATAGTAATCCCCGGAACAATCCGGAGGCGAAGCTGATCCATAAGGTGGCAAAGATAGATGAAGATATTCTGGCACTGGCACAGGGAGCGGGCAGTAACCGGGGGACAGGCGGCATGGACACCAAACTGCAGGCGGCAAAGAAAGCCACGGAAAATGGAATTGCGATGCATATTTCTTTTGGACGCAGACCAGAACTCATTTATGAAATTTTAGAGGGAAACGAGGTAGGGACAACCTTTTTGCCAGAATAGGAAATCCGTTCCTGTTCCGGCAAAGCTCCGTAAGGATGCGATTCTTTGTTTTCAATAGAAAAAGACTGCATAATCCTGGTATAAGAAGGACAGCCTAGGAAGGATAGGGATGCATAGCGGCAGCCCAAAATCGGAATAGGAGGTTCTTTTTTATGAAGACATATCTGGAGATTACATCGGTAAAAGGCAGAGAAATTCTGGATTCCCGGGGGAATCCCACCGTGGAAGCCTGTGTTACGGTGAAAGATACCCTCACCGGAAGCGATAGCCATGCAAGAGCAGCAGTTCCATCCGGCGCGTCCACCGGAAGATTTGAAGCAGTAGAATTGCGGGATGGAGAGACCCGGTATATGGGTCTGGGCGTAACGAAAGCGGTTCATAATATTAACACCAAGATTCGTGAGGCTGTCTTAGGACAAAACGCGCTGAATCAGATTGAGATTGACCGTCTTTTGATTCAGACGGATGGCACGGAAAACAAAGAAAATCTGGGAGCCAATGCCACACTGGCAGTATCCATGGCCGTGGCACGTGCAGCGGCGCAGTCACTTAGAATTCCCCTGTATCAATATCTGGGAGGAACCTTTACCCGATTGATGCCGGTGCCTATGATGAATATCCTGAATGGCGGAAAACATGCCACAAACACCGTGGATTTTCAGGAATTTATGATTATGCCGGTAAAGGCGGATACTTTTACGGAAGCACTTCGAATCTGCGCAGAAATCTATCATAATCTGAAAAAGATCTGTCAGCAGGAGGGGTTGTCAACCGGAGTAGGAGACGAAGGAGGCTTTGCCCCTGACCTGCCGGATGCTTTTGCGGTGCTGGATCTAATCGAAAAAGCGGTGAGGGCGGCAGGCTATGAGCCGGGAAGTGATATCCGCATCGCCCTGGATGTGGCCAGTTCAGAGCTATATGAGGAACGGGACGGGATGTACCATTTTCCCGGAGAAAGTAAACTTGCGGGACATGAAATCGTAAGAGATACAGCAGAGATGATCGCTTATTATGAGCATCTTGTTGAGAAATATCCTATTTATTCCATAGAGGACGGTCTGGCAGAGGATGACTGGGAGGGGTGGAAACTTCTCACTCAGAGACTGGGAAATAAAATTCAGTTGGTGGGAGATGATCTGTTTGTAACCAATACCAAACGGTTGGATGCAGGTATTAAATTACAGGTAGCCAATGCCATTCTGGTAAAAGTCAATCAGATCGGTACGGTTTCCGAAGCGTTGGATGCCATTGAGATGGCGCAGAAAAACGGTTATCAGGCCGTGATCAGCCATAGAAGCGGGGAGACGGAAGATACGTTTTTAGCAGATCTGGCAGTGGCTGTGAATGCCGGGCAGATCAAAACCGGAGCACCCTGCCGCAGTGACCGGGTTGCAAAATATAATCAGCTTCTGCGTATTGAGGAAGAACTTGGAGACTGTGCCTGCTATAAACCACCCCGGAACAAAATATAGGACTTTAGTTTTTTTGGAAACCATGAAAGCTCTGATGGGAGAGAGGAGTCTCCCGTCGGGGCTTTTTAAGTGAATAGGAAATTCTTTGGCAATAGCCGCGAAAACGGCAAGTTTATAAATTTTTTCGAAATTCTTTTTTGTGTATTTATTCACAAAGTCTCCAAGAATTATTCAAAGATGATCGGGAATATACAGAGATTGAAGTATAAATATTCAAACGCAAGGGAGAATTCCTGTATTGTTGTATACAATCCTTATGGTTTGTTGATTGACAAACTTTCTCATCATGAAGTATACTTTACACGTTAAATTTTAATGAAAGCGAGAGAAGAAGATTGGGCAAGTACGTAGGTAAACGAATTTTAATGGCAATTCTTACGGTCTTCATCATCAGCGTAATCACATTCTTTGCAATGAATGCGATTCCAGGAGGACCGTTCAATAAGGAGAAGGCGTCTTCCCCTGCGGTTATCGCAGCAATGGAGGCACGTTATAATCTGGATAAACCCGTTGCACAACAATACATTATATATATGAAGAGACTGCTTTCCGGCGACCTGGGTGTCAGCCTGAAAAACGGTCGTGAGATTAAGGCAATCATCGGCGAGAGCTTCCCCATTTCCGCGAAACTTGGCCTGATGGCTGGAGGACTGGCAATCCTGCTGGGAATTGTCCTTGGCTCTACCGCAGCACTGATGCGTAACAAATGGCCGGACAGAGTCATTGTATTCTTTATCACCTTGATTACGGCGATGCCGTCCTTTGTCGTGGCAACTTTATTATTGTATTTCTTCAGTATGAAACTGGGATGGGTGCAGGCGTTCAGCGCAGGAAGCAATCAGACTGTACTTCCGGTGCTGGCTCTTTCCTTATCCCCGATGGCATATATTACCCGTCTGACCAAGACTTCCATGCTGGATGCTCTGGGGCAGGACTATATCCGTACCGCACGTGCCAAAGGTGTCAGCCAGATGAAGGTAATTTTCATTCATGGGCTGCGTAATGCACTGATTCCTGTCATTACCTATGTAGGTCCCATGATTGCCGGAATTCTTACCGGTTCCATGGTTGTGGAAACAATTTTTAACATCGGTGGTCTCGGCTCCAAATTTGTAAGTGCCATTACCAACCGTGACTATACCTTGATTATGGCGACCACTATTTTTCTGGCCTGTCTCATGGTAGCAGCAAACTTAATCACTGATATTGTATACAAACTGGTTGACCCCAGAATCAAGTTAGACTAGGAAGGAGGAGAAAAAGATGAATAAAGATATGAAACGTGCCCCTTTTTCTACTCAGATTGATTTGAGCAAGTTTAAGATGACTGATTTTGAAAAGGCAACCGAAGATGAAAAGAGACAGCAGGATGTCATGGGTGAGTCCACCACTTTTTTTAGAGATGGTATGCGCAGACTCCGCAAGAATCCTCTTGCCATGGCTTCCATCGTTGTTCTGGTTCTGTTGTTACTGATTATTTTTATCGCTCCCCATGTTGTACCCTATGGTTATGCAGATATCGTAAAGGGTTCTGCTAACCTAAAACCTTTTGCCTACAGTACTGCGGAGCAGGCAAAGCTTAAAGCAGGGGAGAGTGTATTTCCTCACATTTTCGGAACCGATTCTCTGGGACGTGACTATTTCATCCGTGTGGTTTACGGTGCGCGGGTATCTCTTGGTGTCGGTGTGTTCGCATCCCTGCTGGTTTTGATTATCGGTACTCTTTATGGTTCCATTTCCGGTTACCTCGGCGGAAAAGTGGATCTGGTAATGATGCGTATTGTGGATATCATTTATTCCCTGCCGGATATGCTGTTGATTATCCTGTTGGCAGTGGTATTAAACGAAACACTGACTCCTCTGATCCAGGGTACGATTCTGGCAAAACTGGGTGTCAACATGATTTCCCTGTTTATCGTATTTGGACTGTTATACTGGGTAGGTATGGCTCGACTGATTCGTGGTCAGATTCTTACCATTAAACAGAATGAGTATGTGCTGGCGGCCAGATGTATCGGTACACCCACTTCTCAGATTATTAAGCGTCACATTCTGCCCAACTGCTTATCCGTTATCATCATCACGGTGGCACTGCAGATTCCTTCTGCCATTTTTACAGAGAGTTATCTTTCCTTCGTAGGTCTGGGTGTATCTGCGCCGATGCCATCCTTAGGTTCCCTGGCAAATGATGCCAGAGCCGGCTTACAGACTTACCCTGAGAGATTGATTTTCCCGGCATTGACCATCTGTCTGATTGTTCTGGCGTTAAACCTCCTGGGTGATGGCTTACGCGATGCTTTCGACCCGAAGCTGAGTAAATAGGAGGAGCGCAAATGGATAGCAAATATATCTTAGAAGTCAAAGACCTGCACACCACCTTCAAAACCGACAAAGGTGAAGTGCATGCAGTAAATGGAATTAACTTTAACTTAGAGCCCGGAAAAACTCTGGGAATCGTGGGAGAGTCCGGTTCCGGTAAATCCGTATCTGCCTATTCCATCATGCAGATTCTGGCAGACAACGGACGAATCAGCTCCGGTGAAGTGTTATATAAAGGAGAAAACATCGTAGGCTGGGATAAAAAGAAAATGGCAGAGTTCCGTGGAAAATGCTGTTCCATTATTTTCCAGGATCCCATGACCTCCTTAAATCCCGTCTTTTCCGTAGGGTATCAGTTGGAGGAGGCAATCCTTCTTCATACCGACCGTACCAAAAAAGAGGCAAAAGCCCGTGCCATCGAGATGCTGACCCTGGTTGGTGTCAACGAGCCGGAGAAACGTGTAAAACAGTATCCCCATGAGTTGTCCGGTGGTATGCGTCAGCGTGTCATGATTGCCATGGCACTTGCCTGTGAGCCGGATATCCTCATTGCCGATGAGCCCACCACTGCATTGGATGTAACCATCCAGGCGCAGATCCTGGAACTGATGCAGGATTTGCAGGAGAAGATGGGCATGGCAATCATCATGGTAACCCATGACCTGGGTGTCATTGCCTCCATGTGTGATGAGATTATCGTTATGTACGGCGGACGTGTCTGTGAGCGTGGAACAGCGGATGATATTTTCTATCGTCCAGCCCATGAATATACCAAGGGACTGTTGCGTTCCATCCCCACCTCTGACAATAACGGCGAGAGACTGGTACCCATCGGCGGTACTCCCATCAACCTGTTAAACATGCCCCAGGGCTGTGCATTCTGCCCCCGGTGTGATGAGGCGATGAAAATCTGCCTGACCCAGGTGCCGGAGGAAATCCGTGTCAGTGACACCCACCTGGCATCCTGCTTTATGAATATCAAACAAGCCATGCAGGTGGCAAACGAGACAAAGGAGGTATAAGCAATGGCAGTACAACAGAAAGAAAACAGCGAATACCTCTTACAGGTAGAACATTTAAAACAGTATTTTCCTATTAAACAGGGATTCAAGACCATTCCCTTAAAGGCCGTGGATGATATTTCATTTTCCATCAAACCCGGCGAGACCTTGGGTCTGGTGGGAGAGAGCGGATGTGGTAAGACAACGGTAGGACGTACCCTGTTACGTTTATACCAGCCCACCGCAGGACGCATTGTTTTTGACGGTGATGTACTTTTTGACAGTGAAAAGAAAATGGATGTGAATATGCACCCTTACCGGAAGCAGATGCAGATGGTATTCCAGGATCCTTATTCCTCTTTAAATCCCCGTATGACGGTTGAGGATATTATCGGAGAGCCTTTGGATGTCCACAAGCTGTACAGCAGCCGGAATGAACGTCATGATAAGATTATGGAGCTGATGGAGACCGTAGGTTTAAATGCGGAGCACGCCTCCCGTTATGCCCATGAGTTTTCTGGCGGTCAGCGTCAGCGTATCGGTATTGCCAGGGCACTGGCAGTAAACCCCAAGTTTATCGTCTGTGATGAGCCGGTGTCTGCACTGGATGTGTCCATTCAGGCACAGGTTGTCAATATGTTTGAGGATTTACAGGAAAAGCTGGGAATGGCATATCTGTTCATCGCCCATGACTTACTGGTGGTACAGCATATTTCCGACCGTATCGCAGTGATGTATCTGGGACACATGATGGAGCTTGCAGATGCAGACGAACTGATGAACAACCCTATTCATCCCTACACACAGTCTTTATTGTCTGCCGTGCCTGTTCCTGATCCGGAGACAGCCAGACACAGCCAGCGTATTATTCTGGAGGGAGATGTACCGTCTCCTCTGCACATGCCTACCGGCTGTCCCTTCCGCAGCCGCTGCCGTTATGCTACCGAACAGTGTGCCGCAGAGATGCCGCAGTTTAAAGATCACGGAAATGGTCATTTTGTGGCTTGCCATAATAAATAATTGAGTGTATAATAAATTAATTTTTAAAAGTGATTTCTGCCTAAGAATTAGGTTGAAATAGAGGAAACAATTTTAGAAGGAGGATTATTATGAAAAAGAAACTTGTTTCTATCATGCTTGCAACCGCAATGACCATGAGTCTGGTTGCATGTGGCTCCAGCAACGGCGGCGCTTCCGCACCTGCAGAGTCCACAACTACTGATGGTGAAAGTGCAACTACCGATGCTGCACAGGCTACCACCACTTCTACCGCAACTGATGTATTAAACATCTGGATGGCATCCGAGCCTGACCATCTTGATCCTGCTCTGAACAGCACCGTTGATGGCGGCTGTCTGGCAGTAAACAGCTTTGAAGGTCTGATGCGTTACAATGCTGACGGACAGTTAGAGCCTGCCTGTGCAGAATCCTACACCGTATCTGATGATGGTTTGACCTATACCTTTACCCTGCGTGATGGCTTGAAATGGTCCAACGGCGAGACCCTGGATGCAAGCGATTTCGTTTATTCCTGGAAACGTGCAGCAGCTCCTGAGACTGCAGCAGATTACAGTTATCTTTGTGATGTATTTCCCAATTTTGATATCGAAACTGGGCTGGGTGAAGATGATGTTGTAGCTTCTGAGGATGGCAAAACCTTAACCGTTCAGCTGAAAAACGTATGCCCTTATTTCTTAGATTTGTGTGCATTCCCTTTCTTCTTCCCTGTATATGAGGAGGAGGTTGAGGCATCCAAGACCGCTGAGAATCCTGCTGGTACCTGGGCGCAGGAGGCTGGATTTGTATCCAACGGTGCTTATACTTTACAGTCCTGGAATCACGATTCCGATATGACCTATGTAAAGAACGACAACTACTGGGATGCTGATTCTGTAACCATCCCTACCATGAACGTAATGCTGACTTCTGATGATACAGCAGCTTACACCGCTTATCAGACCGGCGACCTTGACTTCATTGATTCCGTCCCCACCGAGGAAATCGCATCTGTTAAGGATTCTTCCGAGTTCGTAGTTCTGGATAATCTGGGAACCTATTATATTGCTTTCAATTACAATTCTGATTTATATGCTAACTTAGGCTTGGACGAGGAGCAGGCAAAGACCTTCCGTAGAGCGATCAGCCTTCTGCTTGACCGTCAGTACATCATTGATACCATCGGTCAGCTTGACCAGCAGATTGCTACCACCTTCGTACCTGCAGGATGCTCTGACGGTAACGGCGGCGAGTTCAAGAACAAAGATTATTATGGAACTGACTACGATGCAAACGTAGCAGAGGCTAAAGACCTGTTAGCATCCATCGGTCTGTGGGATAAGGATGCAGATGCTCTGACCCAGACTGTTGCATTTACTTACCTGACCAACAACTCTGCAAGTAATGTTAAGATTGCAGAGGCATTCCAGGCGGATATGGCTACTGTAGGTATTGATGTAACCATCGAGCAGCAGGAGTGGAACGTATTCTTAAATACCCGTAAAAACGGTGATTTCGATATCGCTCGAGAAGGCTGGTTAATGGACTACAACGATCCTATCAACATGTTAGAGATGTGGATCACCGATTCCGGTAACAACGACTGCCAGTTCGGTCGCGATAAGAGCAAAGCTCTTGACTGGGATAAGTATGACAACATGATTAAGGAAATCCGTACCGAGTCTGACTTTGCAAAACGTGCTGAGTTAATGCACGAGGCAGAGGACTACCTGATGGCTACCGAGTGTGTTGTTCCTATTTACTATTACAATGACCCTTACATGGTTAAGAGTAATGTAACCGGTATCTACGGAACTGTAGAGGGTATGAAATACTTCTACAAAGCTGCAAAGAACTAATTTTAGTTCTGGTAAGCTACAGTTGCTTAAAAGTTGAATCATAGAAAAGGCAGGCAAATATTTTGCTTGCCTTTTTTTTATTGGTATGGTATCATTATTAGTGCTTGTGTGGAACAAGTCTTTGTTTAATGGAGGTTGAAAATGGAAATATTAAGAACAATCTTAACTGTTGTATATATTTTAATCTGTATCGCTCTCGTTATCGTAGTGCTGATGCAGGAAGGCAAGAGTGCAGGACTCGGTGCGATCAGCGGAGCTGCAGAAACCTATTGGGGTAAGAACAAAGGTCGTTCCATGGAGGGCGCACTGGTAAAGATTACCACTGGTCTGGCTGTAGGTTTCATGGTACTGGCAGTCGTATTAAACTTGAATTTCTAATTTTTGGTAGAAGTGTTCGGGACGCTCTTGCAATGCAGGAGGGTCCCTTTTTCATTTATAAGAGAGTAACCACATGGAAAATTTATTAGAACAACGTAAAAATATGATAGAGTCCCTGGTGGGCGAAAAGCAATATATCCCCATGAAAGAAAAAGAGATGGCAATGCTGCTTCAGGTCAAAAAAGAAGATAAAGACGCCTTTCACCAGGTCATTGACGCACTCCTTAGTGAGGGCAGAATCATGCTTACCCCCAAAGGGAAAATCATGAAAGGGGACGGCTCTGTTCTGGTGGGCACCTTCATCGCCAACAGCAAAGGCTTTGGCTTTGTGGAAGTGGAAGGACGCCAGGAAGATTTGTTTATCCCCGCAGACTGCACCGGCGGTGCTTTTCACAAAGACCAGGTGCAGGTGGTACTTCGTCCGGGAACCCGCATGGCAAATGGCACACGATTGCGTCAGGAAGCAGAGGTTACGAAGGTGCTGTCCCATGGTATTACCCAGGTGGTGGGAACCTTTGAACCTTCCAAAACCTTTGGATTTGTGGTGCCCGATGATACGAGGTTACCCTTTGATGTGTTTGTCGATGGAAAAAACACCGCAGGAGCGGTGGCGGGACATAAGGTAGTAGTGGAACTTCTGGATTACGGTTCTCCAGGAAAGAAACCGGAGGGGCGCATTGTGGAAATCCTGGGGCACATCAATGACCCCGGTGTGGATATTCTGTCCATTGTGCGGAGCTTTGATCTTCCCATGGAATTTGAGGAAAAAGTGTTAAACCAGGCAGCCCGGGTGGCAAAGGAAGTATCAGAGGCAGACTGTGCCGGACGGCTGGACCTGCGGGATATGCAGATGGTCACCATCGACGGGGAGGATGCCAAGGATTTGGACGATGCGGTGAGCCTTACCGTGGACGCGGAAGGGCATTACCATCTGGGGGTACACATTGCGGATGTGACCAACTATGTCCAGGAGAATTCAGCCCTTGACAGAGAGGCTTTGAAACGGGGCACCAGCGTGTATCTGGTGGACAGGGTGATTCCCATGCTGCCCCATGTACTGTCCAACGGCATCTGTTCCTTAAACGCAGGGGAGGACAGGCTTGCATTGTCCTGTCTTATGACGGTGGACGAAAAGGGAGAAGTCATTGACCACCAGATTGCAGAGACAGTGATTCGGGTAGACCGCCGGATGAGCTATACCAATGTGAAGAAAATCCTGGAGGAAGGAGCCCCGGAGGTGATGGCTGAATATGAACCACTGGTGCCCATGTTCCGGGAGATGGAGAAATTGGCGGCAATTTTGCGTAAGCGCAGACATAAGCGTGGATCCATTGACTTTGATTTCCCGGAGACAAAAATCCTTCTGGATAAAGAAGGACGCCCCACGAACATTATGCCCTACGAGCGCAACGTGGCAACCAAGCTGATTGAAGATTTCATGCTTCTTGCCAATGAAACGGTGGCACAGCATTTTTTCTGGATGGAGACACCCTTTGTATACAGAACCCACGGCACTCCTGACCCGGAGAAGATTAAGAAACTCAGCCTCTTTATCCGTAACTTTGGCTATGGACTCAAAACCAGCCAGGAGGAGATTCACCCCAAGGAAATCCAAAAACTCATGGAAAAGATCGAGGGAACGGACGAGGAGGCATTGATCAGCCGTCTGACTCTGCGGAGCATGAAACAGGCGAAATATACTGTGGAGTGCAGTGGGCACTTCGGTCTGGCATGCCAGTATTACTGCCATTTTACCTCTCCTATCCGTCGTTACCCGGATTTACAGATTCACCGGATTATCAAGGATGAACTCCGGGGGCGTATGAGCGAAGAACGGACAAACCACTACAGTCAGATTCTGCCGGAGGTAGCAAAACAGTGTTCCACCAAAGAGCGCCGGGCGGACGAGGCAGAACGGGAGACGGATAAGTTGAAGAAAGCCCAGTATATGCAGGAGCGCATCGGGGAGACCTTTGGCGGCGTGATTTCCGGCATTACCGGCTGGGGGATTTATGTGGAACTGCCCAATACGGTGGAGGGATTGATTCACATTGCCACTTTGCCGGATGACTATTATTACTACGATGAAAACGCTTACGAGATGGTGGGTGAGGACAGCGGACGCCGGTTCAAATTAGGGCAGCGGGTGAAGGTACTGGTGCGGGAAGTGGACACCATGACCAGAACCGTAAACTTTGCCCTGGTGGAGGAATAAGGGAAGAATCACTGGAACGAGGCATAAGGGGACAGTGGAAGTTCGCAGGCGGAAATTCCTTCGCAAAGGTTGAAAAAACACAGAAGTATGGTATGATAATAAATACCGCAGGATTGAGAGGTGAGAGCAGCTTGGCACGGGAAAGCAAACTGGTGGCGAATAACAAAAAAGCCTACCACGATTATTTCATAGAAGAAAAATACGAGGCTGGAATTGCTCTGGCGGGTACGGAAGTGAAATCCCTGCGAATGGGGAAATGCAGCATCAAGGAGGCTTTTATCCGTATTGAAAATGGAGAGGTCTGGGTGTACGGCATGCATGTCAGCCCCTACGAAAAGGGAAACATTTTCAATAAAGATCCGTTGCGTCCCAGAAAATTGCTGCTCCACAAGAAGGAAATCTGGAAACTTCTTGGTAAGATGAAAGAAAAGGGGTATACACTGGTTCCGCTTCAGGTATACTTTAAAGAGGGCAAAGCCAAGGTGGAGATTGGACTTGCCAAAGGTAAGAAACTTTACGATAAGCGTGAGGATATTGCCAAGAAAGATCAACGCAGAGAGGCGGAAAAAGAATTTAAGGTCAGAAACCTATATTAGTGGAAAGATTCTGCCGATATAGTTTCTATATAAATGAATAAGGGCCAGTTAAGGTTTCGACAGGGGTCTTGCAGCTGGAGAAGCTATCCGCAGGCGATGCGTCAAATCGCAAATTAAAATTAAACGCTAACGACAATTTAGCTTACGCTGCCTAGTTGCAGCAGTCCCGCCTAACGCACTCACACGCTAGGGCCGGGGCTTCGACTATGTGAGAAACGACACGGGCTAAGCTTTGCCCCCGTGGGCGTATTATGAAGCTACCAAATCGCATTGGTTGTTCCTTTCTGATGCGGCGAGGGAATGGGGCTTGCCCACAAAAAGGCACTATGATAGTAGAAGGACAGGGAATGGGCTTTTGGACACGGGTTCGACTCCCGTCTGGTCCACTAAAAGCGGTGGAAACGAACGGTTGTCCAACCGCACAAATAGCGGTCTTGAAAAATGTATTCAGTATCATATTGTATGTAGATATGGATGCTGAATACGAAGACGCTGCTCCAAATGACACAATTACTTTCAGGATGATACAGGATTGGATATTGTATACTTACGATGTTTCGGTAAGTAATTCGAGTATTACACAAGTGAAAGAAAAGTGTGGCTTGGATAAATTAAGAATAGATTCGGCTGTGCTTGAATCAAATCCGAAATTGAAAAGCAAGAAAGAAAAATATGTTTTTGATGCATTTAAGTATTTTAAAATTGTCAGTTAACGATGCTTGTGATACAGGCATCGTTTTTTTTGTGTGTTCATAAGCGCACACGGGTGTCCTTTTGAATGAAAGGAGGATGTGAAAAAAGACATTTACATCTCTGTTTTGGATAAAGTTACGTGTTGTAAAATTTAAAGTAATTGGTTATATTACAAACAAAGATAATATTTTGATAAAATTACGATAAAATTGCAAGGAGGACTATATGATACAGATTAGACCAGTTTCGGATTTAAGAAATAAATTTCCAGATGTGGAAAAGGCAGTTGCATGTGGGGAACCAGTATATCTGACGAAAAACGGTTATGGTGCGATGGTAGTACTCAGTCTGGAGGCATATTCAAGATTAACCGATGGTGTTGAAACAGCTCTCGATGTGGCTGATAAACTTGCAGAGGAAGATGATAAAAGATATACGCATGAAGAAGTTTTCTCTAATCTTAGAAGGAGGATAAATGGCTAGAACAAAATTTATGTGAAAAACTTTGTTATCTATTATGTTGTGATAGATGATGGGAGAGATGACAAGATTATGGAAGTAAGAAGATTTTTATATAACAAGCAGGATGCAACGCATTTAGTTTAGAATGAAGTTGGCATATTCCATGGCAGAGGAACATGTGTACATGATAGCTCTTAATGCGGCTACTATTCCAACCAGAGTATTTTGGATGTTCAGCGTACAATATCTGATTTATCAGATGCAAATCTACAAGAAATGATAAAAGAATTTGAAGATGTTTCTAAGAATGGTAGTGAAAAAAGATGGCTAACATTAGTCGAACCGATTTTGGTTACGCTCGAACAAATGAAAAATGCGCCAGACGGGTGGCAGTTCCGGGATATGGTCTCGTACGACCTGACGACCTCAATGCCCGAATACGCAGAGGGAACGAGGGGGATTACGCAGGAGGATGTGGATGAACTGAACCGGATACTGTGGAAGTATGAGATAAACACGCCGAATCGCATTGCACATTTTTTGGCACAATGCGCTGTTGAGTCGCAAAGAGGATTTGGTAGGGTGGAGCAATATAACCCGCCCGATCCGATTACTTATTTCACGGGAGAATATGAAAATAATAATAGAGCAAAGAATCTTGGCAATACCGAGAAGGGAGATGGCCCTTTATTCAGTGGAGCAGGGGCAATACATATTACCGGAAGAGCAAATTATCAGGCGTTCAGTGATTATATGGGAGATGAGCGCATTATCACGGATGGAGCGCTTTATGTAGGGCAAAACTATTATTGGGAATCCGCAGGGTT
>CAKRNW010000046.1 GCA_934371505.1 uncultured Lachnospiraceae bacterium | reverse complement strand
GCAGCAGATAACCTGGAGAAAGCCGCAAATACTTATAACGAAGAGGTTACAAAAGACCAGAACATCATTGATGCGGAAGTGAAAACGGTGGACGGCACACTGACCGTAACAGTTTCCGATGAAAATAACCAAGAGCAGACGAAGAATCTGGATGCGTATGTTGAGGAAAAGAAAAATGCCTGAAATTTTGAAAAATTTCTTAATTTCCAGCCTTGACTGGTTTTTTGGGTGAATTCATAGTAGAATAGTGATACCTGTGAGGGGAATAATATAACTGTGAGGTAGGAAACAGTTATGTAATAACTATCACATTAGAAAGGTAAACGCACAGTGAAAAAAGATAAAAACAGACCCAAACGAAATTTAAATCTGGAGGATTGGGAAGAATGGCCCGATGATGATCTGGATTTTGAAGAAGTGACCGATATGGAAGACCGGGAAGAGCGCTCGGGAGAAAAGGTTTCAGCTGATATCGAAGAAGATAGCGCAGACGATATGGAAACAGAGGAAACGGATGGTGAGTACCGGGATGCTCTCGATGATGACAAAAAGTTTAATTGGCATTATATTTTTCTTATTGCGATAGTCCTTCTTATGGGCCTGGTAATTTTCAAAATTTATCAATGGAATAAAGGAACCGCTTCTGATTATGACCCGAATCATATCGATACTTCTTTTGACAGTGAAGTGTTGGATGTGGTGTTCCCCATCATGCCGGCTGCACTGGCGGCACAGAAAGACGATGGTGTGCAGACCATTCTTTGTCTGGGAAATGACACCTTTGCAGATGATAGAGACAGCAAGGACTCCCTTACATCCATGATTGCAGAAAAAGCAGCCGACAAGGATTTGAACGTTTCAGTCATTAACGGTTCCTTTGCAGGGACAACGATTTCCAATGAAGACCAATTTATTACCGATGAAACCCTGGCGGATATGTTTAATTTATACTGGGTGGTAACCGCTTTGTGTGAGCAGGATTTTACCTACCAGCGGAATGCCCTGACCAAGGTGGGAGAAGACAATAACTACGGGGAGATATTGGACGAGCTGGAGGCACTGGACATGTCTGCCGTGGATACTTTGGTGGTATTTTATGATGGAAGTGACTACCAGCTGGACAGGCATGTGACAGATCCCTCCTACGAGATGAACACCAGCACCTATGTAGGAGCACTGTCCTCCTCACTGAAACTGTTCCAGGAGACTTATCCCCAGGCACGTATTATTGTTTTGTCTCCTACCTATATGCAGTTTGTGGATGAAAACGGGGATTTGCAGAACGGCGATACCTACAATAACGGAAACGGTGCAATGCCAAACTATCTGCTGAATCTTATTGATGTGACCCAGGAATATTCCGTTACCGTCATTGATAATTATTATGGTTCTATTTCTGAAGATAATTATAAAAAATATCTGGACGATGCCATTCATTTGAATAAAAAAGGGCGTGAAATGATTGCAGATCGTCTGGTTGCTATTTTGGAGTAAGAAAAAGGAGACAACATGCGTTATTTAAAAGAGCTTCGTCATCCAAAGCAACAAAAATCCCTCTATCTGCTCCTCAGTCTGGAAAGCTTTTTCATTGCCTGGGCACTGATGCAGATAACCCGCGTGGGGACACGGCATCTGCTTACCGCCCTGTTTTTTCTGCTGGGATTGGTTCTACTGCTCACTGTTTCCCAATTGGCAGCCAGAAAGAATATTTCCAAAGCCACCCGCTGCACAGCATTGGGGATGGGAGTTCTCTTTACTCTTTTCTATCTTTGCGGAGATTTTGAGGGAATCTGTGGAGAACTGACCAATCGGATGTTCCGTCTGACCGTGCTGACGGTGACGGCGGTAGGACTCTTTGTTCTTTTTTATAAAGTATTGTTGCTTTTATTTTTGGCCATGGAAAGCCATGTCCTTGCCACCGGTCAGGTGGAAACCCGTGCCAACCGCATGAGTCATGCTCGATTTGGACTACTTGCTTTTGGCATTTGCCTGGTTTGCTGGATGCCTTATTTTCTGAAAAGCTTCCCGGGGATTCTCACGGTGGACAGCATCAACCAGTATGCTCAGATCATTGGTGTATACGGGCAAAGCAATCATCATCCATGGATACATACCCAGATTATTAAGCTGTTTTACCGGATTGGACTTTTCTTTACCGCAGATACCTCCAAAGCCATTGCCTTCTACACAGTGGCACAGATGTGCTTTATGGCGTTTTGTGCGGCTTATCTGATGCAGTATCTGCACCGGTTTCAACTGAAAACCTGGGTGTATGCGCTGGTTCTGGCGTTTTACGCGTTGGTGCCCTACAACGGGGCGTATGCCATTTCCATGCTGAAAGATACCGTATTTGCTGGGTGTGTAC
Organism: uncultured Lachnospiraceae bacterium; assembly: GCA_934371505.1. Classification (GTDB taxonomy): domain Bacteria; phylum Bacillota; class Clostridia; order Lachnospirales; family Lachnospiraceae; genus UMGS2037. The sequence goes on along the minus strand of CAKRNW010000046.1, from coordinate 13,559 downwards.
TGCTGTATACCCTGACCTTATTCACGTTATTGCAGAGAACCGGAGAAGACAGGCTTTCCCTTCGGAAAAACTGGACAACCCTTCTTTTTATGCTGTTATCGGGGATATTCTTAAGCCTGTTTCGTTCCAATGGATTTTATGCATTTTTGCTTTTGCTCCCCTTTACCCTGTTTGTTTTCCGGAAAGACTGGAAACTGGTACTTCCCACACAGATAGGCATTTTAGTCTTGGTTCTCATTGTCAAAGGTCCGGTAATGACTGCCTGTGGTGTTACCCAGCCGGATTTGGTGGAGAGCCTTTCCATGCCGGGACAGCAGATTTCCAGAGTGTTAATGAATGACCGGGAACTGACGGAGGAGCAGTCTGCTTTTCTCAATGAGATTATGGATACCTCCCGCATGGCAGAAGGGTACAACCCCTATGTATCCGACTGGTTTAAGCGACTGGTGCGCATGAAAAATCAGGAATACCTGTCGGAGCATTTTGGAGAATTCCTGAAAATCTATGTACAGCTTGGATTGAAATATCCCGGTGACTATCTGGTGGCATATCGTGACCAGACCATCGGTTACTGGTTCCCGTTATCTGACCAGCCGGAAATAGCCCTGAACGAGGGCGTCTGTGGAAATGAATTCGGACTGCACACAGAGGCAATTCTAAAGGGTCCCCTGGTAGTAAAGGTTAATGAGATTTTGTTTAAACTGCATTTCATTATTCCAGGCTACGGACTTCTATGGAGTGTGGGAGCTTTGTTCTGGATCATTTTGATTTCCATGTGTGTGACCGGACTGTACCGGGATAAACGACGGATGCTCATTTATCTGCCAGCCGTGGCAATTTTCCTGACCCTGATGCTGGCAACCCCCGTAGGGAAAGATTTCCGCTATGCCTACGGCTATGTATACGGTCTCCCGCTTTATCTGGTGGTGGCAGGACTGGGAGGAACCAAATCTTGAAAACGGAAACGCAAAAAAGAATCACGATGAAGGACATCCTGATTCTTCAGTTGATTATCATTATTTATACTTTCTCTAGCATTTGTGCAAAGCTGGCATCAGGGCAGGAAACCCTGTTCCGGCTGCTTTTGTTTACCGGGCTGGAGTTTTTGTGCCTGGCAGTCTATGCCATCCTCTGGCAGCAGGCGATTAAGAAATTCGATTTATCCGTTGCCTATGCCAACCGCGCCATGGTACTCTTGTGGTCGATGATCTGGGCGGTGCTGGTATTCCATGACACCATCACCCTGAAGAATATCCTGGGTGTGGCACTTGTCATTGCAGGAACCTTTGTCATTAACACAGAAAAGAACCAGGAACTCCCCACAGAACTTGTGACAGAAAGCAAAGGAAGGGGAAAAAATGAATAATGCTTGTTACTATATCCTATACCTTGCATCTGTAACCATTGCAGCTTTTTCACAGCTTTTGCTGAAGAAAAGTGCCAACCGTTCGCATGACAGCTTTCTCAAAGAGTACCTGAATCCCTATGTGATTGGCGGATACGGACTTCTGGTGGTGTCCATGTTCCTCACCATCGGCGCCTACCGGGGACTGGCATACAAAAATGGTCCCATTATAGAATCTCTGGGGTATGTACTGGTCATGCTTCTGAGCGGTATTTTCCTGAAAGAAAGGATTACCTCCAGGAAAATTGCGGGTACAGCGCTTATACTGACCGGGATTTTTGTGTTTTATTTGTAGGAAAATAGTTTTGATAGTGCTTACTGTATTTACTCATACGATAGGTGGTGCTGAGGGCACGCAGCCGGCTGGCATCCTGACACTCCAGAAGTATTGCGTTGCGTTTGGCGGAGTCCATGGCTACATAGTCCATATAGGAAATGCGCAATTCATTGAGAGACTGTCCGCAGGCAGGACAGATATTTTTATGCCCATTCAGGATATGGATTCGTTTGCAGCTCTGGCAATAGTGCATGTACATCATATAGAAATTCCCCTTTTTGTATAAGTCTATACTGCCGATTGTGGCACACATTGCAGAGAGCGTCAATGCTGGTTCACTGCGGATTTCGCCGTATTTTTACTCGATTGCTGGTAGGTTGACAGCGGTTGACAAAATATGGCGGTTGCCGGCGGTTTATCATAATGGTATAATTCAGAAGTCTATCTTTGGAGGACTCTAATAGCGGAAGTAATTTGTCTGACAGCAATTTTGGTTAATCGTGATTATATAAAAGAAAGGCAGAATTTCATGAGAAGAGATGAGGATTGGGAATTTGAAGAATTAGACCGGGAATTTGAAACCACACGAATGCCCGTGAATGAAATAGAGAAACGCCTTGCGGAAGAAAGACGGAACAACCGTCAGAAGGGAAAAGGCAAGGGCGCTGAGGAAGAACCAAACATTCATTATGAGCGGATCCGCGAGCCCATTGGCGATGAAACCAGAGTGTTGGACGCAGCCCTTGGCGTCGAACTGGAAAAAATGATGACCGGTTATGAAAACGATGCGGAAGATGTCGTGGATGAAACGGTGGTTGAGGACGAGGATTTCGATTATTACGAAGCGGATGAATACGGCAGCTTCGGTGAGGAAGAGGATGACGAGGAGGAATACTACGAGCGTATTCCGAGAAAAAATGTTCACCGGGGAAACAATCGGAACTTCTTCCAGAACCTGATTTATGGTGTGGCACACATGGGTGCCATGGACAGAGTGGTGGCAGCCACAGGTATCCTGGTGCTGATCTTTGCCATTGTCACCGGAACTGTTTATATTTCTACGAAAAACACCCAGGCAGAGGTTGCTTCCTTCAGCACGGTGGGAGAACAACTGGCAGGAGTGGAGATCATTGGAGAAAGTGGTCTGGTGGCAGTAACGGAAGCAACGTTGGCACGGCTAAACACTTTTGAAGAACCTGAGGAAGAGGAACCTGTTGTGGAGGAATCCACCGATGAACAGATTCAGGTGGGAATGAAGCTCAGCTCCATCCAGAAGGATTTAAAAATTAAATTTGTAAATAAAAGTACCGATAAACTCATTGCCAGTGTACCCTTTACTGTAGAGATCAAGAGTCCGGATGGTAAGACCACAACCAAAACCGATGATGACAAAGATGGGATCATTTATCTGTCTGGGATTGCCTCCGGTAAATACACGGTAACCATGAAGATGCTGGAAGGTTATGACCGTTACTCTATTTCAACCACCAGCGAAAGCGTAACGGTAAAAGACACCATCGAGTATAAAAAGGTGGATGTCTCCGATGAGGTAAAAACCGAGGCGGAAGTCAATGTGGCTATCGAGGATACCAAGAAGGAAGAGACTGTGGTGGAGTCCCAGCTTACCGATACGGTGGAATGGGTGGAATCCACCAAAAAGGAAAGTAATTCCTCCTATACCGAGGTAAAGAAAGGCGACATCCCTGATCCGGCAACTCTGGCGAAAGCCATGAGTCCCAGCAATGTGTTTAAGGCTTCCAGAAGTCTGCTTCTGACCAGCGGGGGAACAGGGGGAACGCCTTCCCAGACCGTAACTGGGAATGAAAATCCCCAGGAACCTGAAAAAACCAAAAAACTTTCCCTCAGTGCCACAAGTGCATCGGTGAAGGCAGGGGAGAGCACCACCCTTACCATTACCCAGGAAAATATCAGTGACCTTTCCGTATCCCTGTCCAACAGTTCCGTGGCCAGCGTGAAACGAGATGGTGACAAACTGACGATCACCGGTCAGACTGTGGGAGAAACGAATCTGGAAGTAAAAGGCGATGGTCTGACCGCTGCCTGCAAAATTACCGTGACCAAGGATGCGGTGAAAGTCTCCCTTGACCAGACCTCTCTTGCGGTGGCCAAAGGAAAAAAAGCCACTTTGAAGGCAACTGTGGAGCATGCCACGGATACCTCCGTCACCTGGGCGACTTCCGACAGCAGCGTTGCCACCGTTTCTGACAGCGGAGAAGTTACCGGTGTGAAAGCCGGAAAAGCCACCATCACCGCCACCAGCAAAGAGGACGGCAATGCCAAGGCAGCCTGTGAAGTCACCGTGAAAGAGGGCTTAGTGGTTTCCCTTGACCAGACCACAGCAACGATAGTCCGGGGCAAGACATTGACCCTGAAGGCCACCGTTTCCAATTTTAACTCTGACAGCGGCGTGACCTGGAGCAGTTCGGACAAAAACATTGCCACGGTGACAGATACAGGCGTGGTCACCGGTGCGAAAGCCGGAAAAGCCACCATTACGGTTACCTGCAAAGAGGACGGCAATGTGAAAGCCACCTGTGAGGTTACTGTTACAGAAGGACTTGTCATTACCTTAGACCCGAAAACCATGACGCTTTACAAGGGCAAAACTGGGGAAATCAAGGTTAAAGTGGAAGGCTTTACTTCCAATAGCAATGTAACCTTTGAAACCAGTGACAAAAATATTGCCACCGTTTCGGATAAAGGTGTGGTTACCGGTGTGAATAAGGGAAAAGTCAACATTACCGTTATCAGTCAGGAAAACAAGGATGTGAAAGCAGTCTGCGAGGTGACTGTCAAGGCAGGAGCAGAGGATGACACCACCAGCAAACTCAAGGATAAGAACGGCAACCAGCTTTACTATAAAGACAGCAACGGCAACTATGTGGAGGCAACCTACGCCGACTACTACAAATACGATGTCTTTTACCTGAAAAATCCCAGCTACATTTATACCGGCTGGCAGACCATCGACAACACCCTGTATTTCTTTGACAAAAACGGAAACAAGGTGGTGGGCGACCAGGTAATCCAGGGAGCAAAATACAGCTTTGCAGATTCCGGTGCTCTGATTACCGGCTCCGGTGTGCTGGGAATCGATGTTTCCAAACACAATGGAACCATTGACTGGGCGGCAGTGAAAAATTCCGGCATCTCCTATGTGATCATCCGTTGCGGTTACCGTGGTTCCACCACCGGCGCACTGATTGAGGATCCGAAATTCAAGTCCAACATCAAGGGTGCCCAGGCAGCCGGACTTAAAGTGGGCATTTACTTCTTTACCCAGGCCATCAACGAGGCTGAAGCGGTTGAGGAAGCTTCCATGGTGTTACAGCTGATTAAACCCTATGCCATTTCCTACCCCGTCTATCTGGATGTGGAGAGCAGCGGCGGCAGAGCGGATGGAATCAGTAAGGACACCCGTACTGCAGTGTGCAAGGCATTCTGTGCCACCATCGCAAACTCCGGCTACACCTCCGGCATCTATGCCAACAAAACCTGGCTGAATGAAAAACTCAGCCCCTCCGCACTGGGCGGACACAAAATCTGGCTGGCACAGTATGCGGCGGCACCTACCTACAACGGTCCCTACCACATGTGGCAGTACAGCTCCAAGGGCTCCGTCTCCGGCATCAGCGGCAGAGTGGATATGAACCTCAGTTATTTGGGATATTAAAAAAGAAAACGAAAAAGTTCCGACAGATGGTGAAAAAGCCACTGCCGGAATTTTTTTGCGCCAATCAGAAAGAGATATGGTACAATGATGGCACTTATTAGACCGACAGGAGGAATCTGACATGAGAGTAAATTACCATACCCATACTGCTTATTGTGGACATGCACAGGGAAGTGTAGCTGATTATACCAGGGAGGCGCTGGACAAAGGCTTGGAAAAACTGGGTTTTTCAGACCACTTACCTTTTCCTGGGGACCCTTACGGAAGCAGGATGCCTTTTTCTGATTTAGATGCCTATGTGGAGGATGTGAGAAAACAGGCAGATTTACATAAAGGGGAAATGGAAATCCGCTGTGGCTTTGAAGGGGAATATGTGCGGGGAAAGGAATCCTACTATGAGAAACTTCTGACCTCCCATAAGAGTGATTACTTTTTGCTGGGGCAGCATTTCTTCCTGGATAGAAACGGTGTGATGCACAACACCTACGAACTTGCCGGAACCGAGGAATATCTGCTGTATGTGGATAGTGTGCTGGAGGGTATGGATACAGGATATTTCACTGCCGTTGCCCATCCCGATTTAATTTTTTTTAATGCCTTTGCCTGGGATGAGAACTGTGACAGAGCCTGTGACCGTCTGGTGGAAATGGCGGTGAAAAAGAATTTGTTGTTAGAGTACAATGCCAACGGCTATCGGAGAGGAATCTGTCATTTCCCCGATGGTGACTGTTATCAATATCCCCATGAGAAATTGTGGAAACGGGTGGCGGAGGCGGGAGTACGTGTGGTCATCGGTTCGGACTGCCACCAGCCGGAACTGATGTACGATGAGGCAGTTGTGAAGGCTTACCAGGATGCCAAAGAACGGGGACTGAATGTGGTAACAGATATTTGGGAGGAGTAACCAGGTGAAACAAAAACTACACTTTTGGAATCGGCTGAAATTAAAGGACAAATTTCTGTTAATTGCCATTCCCAGTGCGCTGTTTTCCAGCACAATTATTATGATACTGGCACTTTTGATTTTCAGAGGGTATGAGAAAAGCCTGTACAATATTGCCATGCAGGATTTGACCATGATTACCCGGCATATCGAGCGGGAATTTGCCAAAGTAGAGGACATCAGTGTAGATTTGATTACGGATTCTATGGTGCAGTCAGCCTTAAAGGTGACTAAACCCAATATCCGTACCAGGGACATTTCCATGGAACAGATACGTCTGCTCCAGGCTGTATATAAGGTGATTCAGGACAAAATCAACATGAGTGACAACATCGTGTCTATCTCCATCTTCGTGGAGGATCAGTGGTATTATACCGGCCCAGCCAGCCGTTCCTTTGACCGGACTTTGGCGGAGGAGGCTGAAAAATTACTGCCTGCAAACGGGAACCAGCTGTTCTGGTATATTCCGGAACACCCGGCATCCAGCATCTACGGGGTGAGGACGATTCGGGATTTGTATTATGGAACCTTTGCGGATGAGGCGCTCATCGTGATTGAATATGATTTGAAGGGGAGCATGGATGAACTGATTGCAGAGAATAATCTGGCGTATTCCCAGAAACTGGCAGTGATGGATGGAGGAGAACTCTTGTACTCCAATATGGGAGAGTTGTCCACTGAAGAATTTGTGCTGCCGGAAAATGAGAGCTACCGCATTATTTCTCTGCAGGGAATCAAGCACTTCGTGGCACGGCTGGACACATCACAATACGGCTGGGAGTATGCCTTTGTGATTCGATATGATGAGCTATTTGGCGCGATGCGGCTTTTCCGTGTCCTGTTTTTAATCATGGTAGCGGTTGTGTTGACGATCTCTGTGATTTACTGTGACATGCTCAGCCGGACACTGACGCGGCGTTTTACCCACCTGACAGAACGAATGAAAAGTGTCAAAAAGGGTAATTTTGAACCGGTGGACGTGGGGACACTGGGAGAAAAAGACGAGCTGGAGGAAGTGTGCGAAAGATTTGAGGATATGGTGGCAAATGTGGACCGGCTGATTCAGGACAACTATGTGAAACAGATGTCCATTCAGCAAAACCAGTTGAAAATGCTGCAAAACCAGATTAATCCGCACTTTTTATTTAATACACTGCAACTGGTGAACTGGCAGGCAAAGGAAAGCCACCAGGAGATAATCTCAGAAATAGCAGAATCTCTGGGAAAATTGTTACGGTATACCCTGAGAGAGGACAATGATCCAGCCTGTCTGCGGGATGAGATTGAAATTATGATGCACTATGTAACGATTCAGAAAATTCGTTACCAGGAGAAACTCAACGTGACGGTGGATGTGCCAGAGGAACTACAGGACCGCCTGGTTCCCAAACTGGCACTCCAGAATATTGTGGAGAACTCCATCAAATATGCACTGGAAAACATGCTGGAGCCTTGTCGGATTCAGGTGACAGGCAGTGTGAAGGATGGAGTATTCAGTCTTTCGGTAAGGGATAACGGACCTGGAATTCGGGAAGATGTACTGAAGGAGAAATCTTCGGAAAAGAATGAAAAAGCAGGGCTGCAGATTGGACTTGCCAACATCCGCCAGAGGATTTTCCTGTTATTCCCGGAGGGTTCCGATCTGATTCTGACCAATACAGGACATGGGACACTGGTAGAGATACGGTTGGTAGAAACGACAGAAGAAAGGAAGGACAGCCTTGGAAAAAGTGATTCTGGTAGATGATGAGAGAATGGTAGCAGAATCCATCGAAAAAGTGGTGGACTGGTCAGCCTGCGGCGTACAGCTTGCGGGCGTGTATCTCAATGGATTTGATGCGTTGGAGGCGATTCGCTCCCTTCATCCGGACATTGTGATTACGGACATTAAAATGCCGGTGATGTCGGGGCTGGAACTGATTCGCCAGGTGCGAGAGTTTGATACCCATGTGGAGTTTATTATTTTGTCAGGATACGGGGAGTTTGAACTGGCAAAAGAGGCAATGAAGGAAGGAGTCAAACAGTTTCTGCTAAAACCCTGCAGTGAGACGGAAATCAGTGAGGCAGTAAACAGCGCGAAGAAGGAATTGTCCATGCGGCAGCGTGACAGTTTTTATCGTACCCTTGGGGAGAACTGGATGAAACGGGAAGGGGATAAACCCAATGGGGAGGACGATGAGGCTGGCGTGGCATTGCCCGATGGCATGGCGGACAGCCAGGATTTTATCGATACCATTCTGGAATATGTGCGTGTTCATTTTTACGAGGAAAATCTTAACTTGAAATGGATTGCCAGGGAGGTTGTCTTTTTAAACGAGGATTATGTCAGCAAGCAGTTCCGGCAGAGAGTGGGGAGCAAATTTACCCAGTATATGAACATGGTGCGGATGGAGGCGGCGAAACAGCGCCTGCTTTCTTCCGATGCCAGCAGTGAGGAAATTGCCGTGGAAGTGGGCTTTGGCAACAATCCTAAATATTTCGCAAAAGTATTTAAAAAATATGCGGGATGCACTCCTACAGAGTATAAAAATAATAATAAACAATAATAATGACGGTTTTTTACCCCGACACCACGCTTTTGTTGGTTTTTATGCACAACGATACAGGATATAATAACCATATCGTTAGACAAAATCATCATAAGAAGGGGGTAAAACCACTATGAAGAAACGAAATCTTGTAAAAATTGGGGCGATTGTTACTGCCGTATCTCTGGCTGCCTGCGGCTGCGGAAGTGCTGAGAGTGCTGGAAATGCAGGACAGTTCGAATCCCAGACCCAGACGGCTGCTGGAGAGACAACAGAGAACTCTAACGGCGAAATGACCACATTTACTTTTTCTAAAATTTCTTATCCCAGCGTTACCCTAGCAGAAGGACAGACTCCGGATGACAATGCGGTGCTTGACTATCTCAGAGACAATTACCAGGTAGATATGAAACTTGCCTGGCAGGCAGAGGTCTCTGAGTATAACAATAAGCTGTCACTGAACATTGCATCGGGAAGTCTGCCGGATATTTTTTATCTCAAAGGTGATGATTACCGTACCTTTGTACAGCTTGCGCAGAACGGTATGCTGGCAGACCTGACAGACATCTACGAAGATAATATTTCCGATACTATTAAAAATATTGACGCATCTTACGGTGGACGTAACTTTGAACCGGTAACCGTAGACGGACGCATTATGGCAGTACCCGCTGGAAACCTGGATGGATCGCAGGATGTGCTGTGGCTCCGCAAAGACTGGCTGGATAACTTAGGACTGGAAGTCCCCAGAACCGTGGAAGATTTGGAAAAGGTTCTCACAGCCTTTGTTTATGACGACCCGGACGGCAACGGAATTGATGACACCATTGGATTGACTGTAGACGCTACCAAACCTGTAGGACTTTACAACCATGCTTTCGGACTGGAACCGATTTTCTATTCCTTCAATGCCTATCCTTCCTACTGGATGAAGAATGACCAGGGAGAAATCTATTACGGCTCCACCGCACCGGAGATGAAAGAGGCGCTGGCACTGTTACAGGATTGGTACAAAAAAGGACTGATTGACAAACAGTTTGCAACCAGAATCGGCAGTGGTGAAACCGAGGCAGTTTTCACTTCGGGACAGAGCGGTGCTTACTTTGGAGCCGTACCTGCCAACTATGTGGACGCCTTTACCAACAATCCGGACATCGAACTGATTGCAGTGAATGCTCCTTTGGATGGAAGTGGCAAATATAATTATGTGCTGCCTTCTCCCACAGCATCCATGCTTTGCATCAGCTCTGAGTGTAGTGACCCTGCAAAGGCATTACAGATTATCGGCATCGGAAACGACTTGTACAGAGGCTTTGACGAAACCGCCAACAAGATTTTTGAGGAGGCAGGAATTGCTCCAAACGGTAGCGGACGCCGTGCAATCTTCCCCCAGGGTGCTGCAACCTTCGACTATTACAACATCATTGAGAAACTCGGCAAAGCAGTAAAAGAGCAGATTGACACAGGAAGTTATACCGAATATGACGGTATTACCCAGTATGATAAGGATCAGATTGCCCTGGCAGAAGGCTTTGCGGATGGCTCTAACCGCACTGAAGTTTCCTGGAAGGCTTATGTATACCGCTATGTAGCCAGCGAGATTTTATCTGATCCGGTGATTAACCCGTTAGAGGCGGCTTACTATTATGCAACGGAATCCAGTGCGTCCATTCAGTCTGAACTGGACACCCTGGAACAAGAAATGTACTTAAGCATTATTATCGGGGAAAAAGATGTGGATTACTTCGATGAATTTGTAGAGAAATGGAACGATATCGGCGGCTCTACACTTTTAGAGGAAGTAAAAGAGGCAGCAAAATAAAGATTGAAGGAAGATTGGAGTGAGCTTATGCAGACAAGACAGAAAACAGCAAAAAAAGGTGGAAGATACAGGCAGTCCTCCTATCATCTGATGCTGCTGCCGGGAATGATTTTCTTACTGATTTTTCATATTGTTCCTCTTGGTGGACTGGTGATGGCGTTTCAGAATTTTATACCCAGCAAAGGACTGTTCCACTCAAAATTTGTAGGATTGCAGAACTTTCAGCGCCTGTTTAAGCTCCCCACCTTCTGGACTGTATTGAACAATACCATTATTATTTCCATTTGCAAGTTGATTCTGGTGACATTGGCAGCGATTGTCTTTGCAATATTATTAAATGAATGTCACAACGTGAAGTACAAAAAATTGATTCAGACCACCGTATATCTGCCACACTTTTTATCCTGGGTTATCCTGGCAGTGATGTTTAGCAACCTCTTTTCCTACACTGGTATCATCAATCAGATTGCGGGATTCTTTGGAAAGGAACCGACAATGTATATGATCAGCAATCAATGGTTCCGCAAAATTCTGATTGGCAGTGAAGTGTGGAAGGAATTTGGCTACAGCGCCATTGTCTATGTGGCAGCGATGGTGGGAATCGACCCCACACTTTACGAGGCAGCAAGCATGGATGGGGCAGGACGGCTGAAAAGAATCTGGCATATTACACTGCCGGGCATCCTGCCTACCATCGTGCTGATGGCAACGCTGAATATGGGAAAAATTCTGAGCAGTGGCTTTGACCAGGTATTTAATCTGTATTCTCCCCTTGTATACAAAACCGGTGATATTATCGACACCTATGTATACCGTATGGGACTTGTGGACTTACAGTACAGTAACGGAACCGCAGTGGGACTGTTTAAATCCATCATCAGCTTTGTTCTTCTGGTGGTAACTTACAAGCTGGCAGATAAATATGCCGGATACCGGGTATTCTAGGAAGGAGGAGATGGCTGTGAAGAAGAAAATAAAATTTTCAGATGTGGCAATCAATCTGATACTGGGATTTTGCGGACTGGTCTGCCTGATACCCATCCTCAATACCGTGGCGATTTCCTTCAGTGACAGAACCAGTGCAGCGTTAGGACTGGTAAGGCTCTGGCCAGTGAATTTTACACTGGCATCCTACCAGAACATGCTGGAGGAAACCCAGTTCTGGACTTCCTTCCTGGTGTCTGTAAAGCGGGTGGTGATTGGCGTATCCCTGAATATGCTTTTGTCTATACTGATGGCATATCCCCTGTCAAAGTCGGAATCTGTGTTTTATAAAAAGAAATATTACATGTGGATTGTTGTATTTACCATGATGTTTAATGGTGGATTGGTTCCCACCTTTATGGTAGTCAGCAAGCTGCACATGATGGACACGTTCTGGGCGCTGGTACTTCCCGGTGCAGTTCCCGTGTTCAATGTGATTATCCTGATGAACTTTTTTAAGGCAATTCCCCAATCCCTTGAGGAATCTGCTTATGTGGATGGTGCAGGTGCCTGGACGATTCTGTTTAAGATTTACCTTCCGCTCTCCAAAGCATCCCTGGCAACGATTGGACTATTTGCAGTGGTTACCCACTGGAACTCCTATTTCGATGGAAAAATTTATATCAATTCCCTGACGAAACTGCCGTTACAGACTTACATACAATCTCTTGCGACTTCCATCAACACTGATATGATGGCATCTATGACTCCGGAAGAAATCCAGGAGATGCTGGAAGTTTCCAGTCTGACATTCAATTCGGCAAAAGTAGTTGTTTCCATGATTCCTATTTTGTTGATTTATCCTTTCCTGCAGAAATATTTCGTGACAGGAATGGTGGTAGGTGCTGTAAAGGAGTAAATAGTATGCGGTTACATGTTTTGGGGAGCTGTTCGGGGACAGAACCATTCCCTGGCAGACATCATACCAGCCTTGCGCTGGAGGATGAAAACAGTCTGTATTTTCTGGATGCAGGAGAGTGCTGCTCTTACACGGCGTACCTGAAAGGACTGGATTTGCTGAAAACAAAGGCGATTTTTCTTTCCCACTGCCACATGGATCATGTGGGCGGACTGGGAAATCTGCTGTGGACGATACGGAAACTCTCTGTGGTGGAGAAAAGACAGCCGGATGCAGAGGAAATCCTGATTTATACGCCACAACTGGAATCCTACGAAGGGATTTATCAGACCCTACAGTATACAGAGGATAATTTTCAGTGTGCTTACGGACACAAACCGGTGGAAATCCGGGATGGAATCCTGTATCACGATGAGAGCGGGCGGATTCAGGTGGAGGCTGTACACAACCACCATTTACCCCATACAGAGAGGACACCGTGGCGCTCTTTCTCCTTTCGTATCACCTGGGAAGAAAAAGTGATATTTTATTCCGGAGATACCCAGTTGGAGGATTTAGCAGAAACCGTTCCGCAAAAATGTGATATTTTGCTGATGGAAACAGGACATCATCAGGTAAAGCAGGTCTGCGAATACCTGAAAAGCACGGGAAAAGAAATCGACAGGCTGGTTTTTGTACATCACGGATTGAAGGTACTGCATGACCCTGAAGGAGCACGCAGCGAGGTGGCAGAGTTCTGGGGAGAGCGGGGCATGATTACAGAGGACGGAGATGTGATAGAACTGTAATAATAGGAAGAAAAGGTTAGCAGTGGCTGGTCTTTTCTTCCTTTTTTTGTCTGTCAGACGGTATTACTAAAAGCTTAAAAATATCTAAAAATAAAAATATCTTTAAAGAAATAAATTTGTATAATCATGAAAATCATGGTAATATGGAATAAGCTATAAAGAAAAATAAGATAGGGAGGGTTTCTTTACACATGAGAACCTACTTAGTAACCGGCGGCGCCGGATTTATCGGATCAAACTATATTCATTACATGTTTAA
>CAKRNW010000045.1 GCA_934371505.1 uncultured Lachnospiraceae bacterium | reverse complement strand
CCCTTTTCTGCACGGATTCTTGCCCGATAGTGTACCGCTAATTCCGCAGGGTCGGAAGTTGCCCAGGCATTACTGATTGCGTTCTGCATGGCTCGCTCTACACTGGCGGTAGACTTCTTGTATTTATCTGCAAGGTGCTTTGAAATGCTCTCAGAGGGGGTGTCGATATTAAACTGAATTGCCTCAATGAGATAGCGATAACCTTTTACCTTGGGACTGATACCCAGAAGGTCTAATTCTCTCTGAATTCGCTGTTCCAACAGCTTTTCTTTTTGCGCCGGGGTCATATTTGGCATAGGAACATTGAAACTGCTTGTATGGGATGCAATAACGCTCTTCATAGAGCGTAAGAAATCAATGACCGATTTCGCACTGTAATCAGAATTGTATTTGGTCATAATAAAATCCGCACCGAGCTGACGGGCATAAGCCAGAGTGACCTCACTGGTGTTATTGGTGGTAACCAGAACAAAGGGGCGTTTGGGTAAGCTGAGCTTATTGAGTGCAGAAAGGTATAACAGACCGTTTCCACCGCCTTGATGCAGTTCCAGATCCAGAATTACCACATCCGGAAGGTGCGCCTTGGTAAGAACAAGGGCTTTCTCGCTATTGTTTGATACACCTACCAGCGTTACATCATGTATAGAATTGATGTAATTTTGAATTGATTCACATGCTGAGAGGTCATCTTCAATCAATAAAACCACTAATTTATCATTCATAGTTGTAATCTCCCATCCCTTTTCATGAAAGGTATTATAATAAAAATTCAGCCATAAAGCAACGATTTGTAACAAATTCTGACATTATAAGAAAATGACCAACAAAAATTCTCGCCAAAACAGAATTAAAAGTAACATAGATAATGTAGTATAATAAAGATGATAAAATTGTCGGAATTTGAGGAAGGGCTATGGATAAAATCATTTCTTGTATAAAATGCCAGAAGACATTTATCGTGACGGTGCAGATGCAGTACATTTATTATTGTAAAAACTTTTCCCTTCCTAAGCGCTGCCCTCAATGCCTGGAGGAACGGAAAGAAAGCAGGGAAAGAGAAGCGGAGCGACAGCGGAAGCTGCTTTATGAATCGGTGAAGAAGAGTTACCGTTGAAAAGCAGAAACACTATTACTCCTTGTGAAAATATGCTATAATGAATCTATTATTTTCTAAAGGGAGAGCATCATGAAGCAGAATTTAAAAATTGCTGTGGCAGGAACCGGATATGTAGGTTTGTCTATATCAGTTCTTTTGTCTCAGCATCATAAGGTTTATGCAGTAGATATTATTCCGGAGAAGGTGGATTTGATTAATCACAAGAAATCCCCCATTGTTGATAAAGAAATTGAGGAATATCTTGTAACAAAGGAACTGGATCTGACAGCGACACTTGATACAGAGATGGCGTATAAAGATGCAGATTTTATTGTAGTGGCTACGCCCACAAACTACGATCCACAGAAGAATTTTTTTGATACCTCTGCGGTAGAAGCAGCTATTGATGCGGCACGAAAGGTAAATCCCAATGCTATTTTTGTGATTAAGTCCACAATTCCCGTTGGATATACCGAAGGGCTTCGAAAAAAATTAGGCTATGATCGAATTTTGTTCAGCCCGGAGTTTTTGCGGGAGGGACATGCTTTATACGATAACCTGCACCCTTCCAGAATCATTGTGGGTGCAGACCAGAACAACGCGGAGATGGTAGAGGCAGCCCACACCTTTGCAGGACTCCTAAAAGAAGCATCTTTAAAAGAAGATGTGGATGTGCTGGTTATGGGAACGACAGAGGCAGAGGCGGTAAAGCTATTCGCTAATACGTATCTGGCACTTCGTGTTTCTTATTTTAACGAGCTTGACACCTATGCGGAACTGAAAGGCTTGAATACCCAGCAGATTATTAAAGGAGTCTGCCTGGATCCGCGAATTGGGGACTATTACAATAATCCATCCTTTGGATATGGTGGTTACTGCCTGCCAAAGGATACGAAACAGTTGCTGGCTAATTATGAAGATGTACCGGAAAATTTAATTGAGGCCATTGTGGCGGCCAATAAAACACGTAAGGATTTCATTGCGGATAGAGTACTGCATACAGCAGGCTATTATGATTACAATGATGGATCTGTATACAATGCGCAGAACGAAAAAGCATGTGTAATTGGAGTATATAGGTTAACCATGAAATCTGGCTCCGACAATTTCCGTCAGAGTTCTATTCAGGGAATTATGAAGCGGATTAAGGCAAAGGGAGCAACCGTGGTCATTTATGAACCCACACTGGAGGATGGAACAACCTTCTTTGGGAGCCGTGTTGTGAATCAGCTGGAGGAGTTTAAGAAACAGTGTGATGCTATCATTGCAAACCGCTATGATAAGGCGTTGGATGATGTGCAGGATAAAGTGTATACAAGGGACATTTTTCAGAGAGATTAATGTCTTTTGCATAGAGTAAAAGGGGATCAAGACAAGAGGGAACGGCAAAATGCCATTCCCTCTTGCAGGTTATAAGGATAACTTTGTTTGATATTCTTCATGAACGCAAATCAGATTCATTTCAAAATCTTTTCGATTCTTTTCTGTCATATTTCCCAGAATCAATCCGGAGAAGAAGGACTGGATTGCCGCCAGTGCGGTAAAAACACAGACGATTAAAGTGGGAAATTTTAAAACCTGTCCAGTTTGCAGAAACGCAGCCAGTACCGGAACAAAAAATGCAACAGCAATAATCACCAGAAACAGGGCTATTATTCCAAAGAATCCCATGGGTTTGTAATTACGGAACAGGCGTATAATGGTACCAATCACTTTCATGCCGTCAGAGTAGGTATTTAATTTGGATTCACTTCCGGCGGGACGGTCACGGTAATCCACGATGACATTTTCAATCTGCATGTTGTTAAACACAGCATGTATCGTCATTTCCGTCTCAATTTCGAAACCTTTGGAGAGAACGGGGAAAGTTTTTACGAACTGGTAGCTGAAGGCACGGTAGCCTGTCATAATGTCCTTAATGTCGGAATGAAATAACCAGTTGATGCTGCCACGCACCAGACTGTTTCCGAAATTGTGGAAGGGGCGTTTGTTTTCCGTAAAGTAGGTGGAGGAAAGCCGGTCACCAACCACCATATCAGCCTGATGGTATAGTACCTTGTCCACCAGTTCCTTGGCACAATCCAGAGGGTAGGTATCATCTCCATCAATCATCAGATAGCATTGGGCATCAATCTCCCGGAACATGCGCCGGATGACATTTCCCTTGCCCTGCATATACTCGTGACGAATCACAGCTCCGGCCTTTTCGGCAATCTCCGCAGTGCCATCGGTAGAATTATTGTCATATACATAAATAGTGGCGTCTGGAAGAGCCTGTTTTGCGTCCATCACCACCTTTTCAATTGTCTGCGCCTCATTATAACAGGGGATGAGAACTGCAATTTTATCCATTTCACCAAAACCTCCAAATTTATTTAAAAATAGTATAACTTACTTTTTCCGTTTCGTAAACCGGTGAGGAAATTGACCCGTAGGTAAATACAAAACTGCGCCAATAATGGACAGGAATGAGAGCAGTTCACCCAGAATAAATAGCGTGTTCTGATGGAAGCTTAACGTGATGGTATGTGCTGCACCATCGGCTGTACCATAGAATCCTACTAACTGGTTACTTGTGGGAGCAATTTCCACTTTTTTTCCATTTTCGTCATAAGCCTTGTAGCCACTATAGTACTGAACCGGAAACTCAATCAGGCAATCTTCTACAGTGGTGCTGTAAGTAATGGAAGAGGTGGTTCCTTCTCTTGAAAAATCGGAAACAGCTGTCCCGAAGGAATCGGTAGTGCGTACATATTCGGGAACCAGCAGGTCATCGCCCATACCATCCCGTCTCCACTCGTAAGGGTAGACAATGGTGTTTTCACCTTTGGGAATACCAATCAGTTTACTTTCATGTCCCACCGAGGTGCTGGCGGTATAGGTGGCATACATGAATTGTTCCTCATGGTATAGGGTAAAGGGAAGCATACTGACCAGTGCAAGCCCCGCAAAAATAGCGCCGGCATGCTTTTGAAGAAGCTTGGATTCTTCCAGGCTGATGCAGCCGGCCATGATGAAACAAAGAGAAGCAGGACCCAACAGTCTCCACGGAAACTGAATCTTTTTAAAGAACCAGTCGAAAACCGGAAGTTCCATAAATGCCTTCGCATTAAACTGTCCAAGCAATAAAAGGGTAAACACAAGTCCCATCACCAGTAAGAAATTCAAAAAAGTGGGACTTACTATGGCTGTATGCGTTTCCTTTCCGGATGATGGTTGAACATGGCTGGCAATCAGATAGAACAGCGCAATGCCGGCACACAGAACAACAGGAAGTCCCAGGGTCAATGTGCGGTTACTGTCCAGGTTGATGGTTCCGGCCAGATCGGACAGCAGGAGAGAGTATTCGGAATAATTACTGTAATCCAGAGCGCTCAACCGGAAATTGGCATTTTTATAATAATACAGGAAAGGCACCAGAAACCAGAGATTCCACAAAAGGAAGGCACCGGCGGCTTTCAGGATAGGAAGAAAGCGCTTTTCCTTTACGACCTGGCTGAAAAATACAATTCCGGCAATGACACAGAGGAAAGCACCTAAGGTAGCACTGAGAATGTGGGTTTGGAGCAGACCACTTAGTCCTACGGCAAGCAGCCACCACTTTTTCTTTTCTCCCACCAGTACATGATAAAGTCCGGCGATGAGCAGGGGGAAGAATGTCATGGCAAGAGCCTCACCCACAGCCCCACGGGCATAGAAATTCACATAGCGGTAGGTGCAAAGGCAATAGAGCAATGCCGCAGCCAGTGCCGGCTTCCGCCGGGGATAAATGGACTTCATACTATAATAGGTAAGAAAAGCCGTCGCCAGATGGAATAATAAAACCAATGTTTTGTAAGAGGCAGCAATGGATACACCAAGTAGCCGGAGAAAAGCCGGAAGATACAGAAACAGGTTAGGATACATACAGTTGAGATATCCATAGCCCTGTAAGCCTTCAGGATAAATATAAACCGGAAATTGTCCGTCCCGCAGGCCATCCTTAATCCCTTCAATACGAATCAGATGATAACATAGATCATCAGCCCAGGGCAGAACTCCATTGGCATAAGGTAGGAAGGAAAATAATCCGATCCCCAGGAGAAGCAAGGCAGCAGCTTTCGACTTTCCATCCATCGGATGGCGTTTTTCATACGCGATGGAGCAAAGCATGAAGATATTCAGAAGTAAAAATACAACAACATAGTAACAGGTATCATTGTAAAACCGTGTTACAGGATTTAAAGCGACAGAATAAACGGTCATCAGTCCTGAACCACCATAGTTGATCCAGATTTGCAGATCCTGGCAGTCTTTGTCCAGAGTAAAGGGAACAATAAGATAAGTTTCTGCCACAGGCAGCTCTGTTTCGGAAATCGTTTTCCCGTTATCAATTAGAGAAAGTGTACTGCCGGGAGCATCAGCGGTATATTCCACACTGATGGAATAAATGCCACGGTTCAAAGCATAGCGGTCTGTGGTCAGCCAGGCACCGGACTCACCGGAATCCTCGTTGACGGAAGTGTAATCGTAGGCAGGCTGCCCAAATTCTCTTTTCAGTTCATTGCCCGGGGTAGTAAGGGATTTACTGCTTTCATCAAACAAAAGAATGGTCATGCAGCCGATCAGTACGAAACAAAGGTAGATGCAGAAACGGCGGAAGCTTTTAAAAAGTCCGAAAGAGGGAGTGGAGTGGAATCCACGGAGCATAAATAGTACAGCCATGGCAATCAGAAGAATGCTGATGTCATAGACCAACGCCTTGCGCAGGGTCAGTCTGGCTGTGTAGGTAAGCTGTAAAATCGCCCATTTTCCCACAGGGTTTCCATTCAGGGAAAGACTTTGCTGCTCCAGAGGTCCTACACCGGTACTGCCTAAATAAAGTCTGGGAGCACCATCGGTACAGCCGGAAGTGGAGAGAACATAGGAATAAACCTCTCCCACAGAGAGGGGCTGGGTCAGTTCAAATACTTCATAATCATTATTTTTAATATCCACACAATTTACGGTGGAGGAATAGACGGAATCCCCACTGGAATCAACGAGTTCAAAGTGCAGTACGCCGTCCACCACGTTTACATCGGTGCGGGTGTTGAAACGAATTCCGATAGAATCCAGATTCGCGTACTGGGGAGCAAAACTGCCCTCAAATACCACGCCTTCTGATAAGGGGGCAGATAAAGTCATTCCCTTTTCGGTACTGAAACTTTCATAGGTTCCATGTCCCAGAATGCCCAAAGGCCATGCGCAGAGACATAAAATGCCTGCAATAATTAAAATAAGCAACTCCGGTAATACTGATTTGATACGATTCATGTCCTTCTCCCAGTAAAAAAGTCTCGTTCTTCCTTGTTATTATGTCGTAATTCCGAAAAAGTGTCAACGAAATCAAGGACAAGTATTTCCATTTTCCCCGACTTTCAGTATAATAGATTGTAACTGTTTAGAGCCATGCCGCAGCGGTTTGGTGAATGGGATTCTGAATAGTTACCATAATATATAGGGCAGAAAAGGAAACCTTTATGAATATTATACTTTTATCCGGCGGTTCGGGCAAACGGCTCTGGCCCTTGTCCAATGAAGTCCGCTCCAAACAGTTTTTACAGCTCCTTACGGACGAAAGGGGAGAGCATGAGTCCATGGTACAGCGGGTGTACCGGCAGATTCGCGCTGCAGGCATCGAAGATCATATCGTGGTGGCAACCAGTGCCTCCCAGAAAGACTCCATCCGCAGGCAGTTGGGTAAAAAAGTGGATGTGGTGGTGGAACCGGAGCGCCGCAATACTTTTCCGGCAATCGTGCTGGCATCCTCCTATCTTACCTCTGAGCGGCAGGTGGATGCGGAGGAGACAGTGATTGTCCTTCCGGTTGACCCCTATGTGGATTTATCCTATTTCCAGACCTTCCTCAAGATGGACGAGGTGGTGCAGAGCGGCAAGGCAGATATGGTATTGATGGGAATTCAACCCTCTTATCCTTCCGCTAAGTATGGCTACATTCTTTGCCGGGAAAATAACGGCGGTCATGTGGTTACCGGATTTAAGGAAAAACCCGACGAAACAGTGGCAGCAGAGCTGATTCGGGGCGGCGCCCTGTGGAACGGCGGCGTCTTTGCCTTTAAATTATCCTATTTGCAGAAAATAACGAAACAGTATCTGAAAGAGATTGACTTTCACTCGGTACGGGAGCATTACGGAGACTTGAAAAAGGACAGCTTTGACTACGAAGTGGTGGAAAAAGCCCAATCTCTGGCAGTTGTTACCTACGACGGACAGTGGAAAGACATCGGAACCTGGAATACGTTGACCGAGGTTATGAAGGAAAACAGTGTGGGGGATGTGTCCATGGGTGAGGAATGTGTGAACACCCATGTCATCAATGAACTTTCCATTCCGGTGGTAACCCTGGGAACAGAAAACATTGTGGTAGCAGCCAGCCCCGATGGAATTTTAGTTTCCGACAAGCACAAAAGCTCTTACATCAAGCCCTATGTGGAAAAGCTGGACAGCCGTCCCATGTATGAGGAAAGTATCTGGGGGGATTACCGGGTGCTGGACTATACCCAGTATGAGGACGGGCATCGTTCCCTCATCAAGCAGATGCAGGTAAGTGCCGGCAAATATCTGGATTATTTAAGTCACAAACATAAGGATGTGACCTGGACCATTGTGGATGGACAGGGCTATCTGATTATGGACGGCGTGACCACTATTGCCCGAGGCGGGGATGTGTTCCATTTCCGTGCCGGGGACAGGCACGGACTGAAAGCCATCTCCGACATGCATCTGGTGGAGGTGCAGATGGGCAACGAATTATCAGAAGAAGATGTGGTCATCTACGAGTGGCCCGAATAATGGATATGAGTGAGCAGACAGTAGTAAAACCTTATTATAAAGAAATTGATATCCTCAGGGGACTGGCGATTCTCATGGTACTGTGTTACCATTCCATCCTGGTTTATCCCATCAATCTCCACGAAATTGCGTGGTGCAGGGAACTCCATTCCTATTTGTGGGTGGTGGAGATGCCCCTGTTTTTCCTGGTGTCGGGCTTTTGCTTTCAGTATGACACCCCGGAAAAGGCTGGCGTGGGGAAAACCTACGGAGCGTATCTCTGGAAAAAAATAAAGCGGGTTCTGGTGCCTCATGTGGTGTTTGGCTTACTGGACATCGGAATGCGGGTATTGCCCACGGGACTGGTAAATAAAACCGACGATGCGGGAACCTTGATTTATGAATTTCTGTTTTTCGGTGGCAGTGACTGGTTCTTGTGGACACTTTTCGTGCTGTTTCTGATTTTCCCCTTATTTCACTGGCTTTTCCGGAAAGGAACATGGGGAAAAGAAATCGTTATATTGGCAGTATGCCTGCTATATTTCCTCCGGGGCTTTCTGCCGGAACTGTTTTTATTGTCCTCAGTGGCAGAATTTTTGCCCTACTTTTTTATTGGCTATCTGATCCGGCAAAGCGGTGCTTACGAGGCAGTACGGAAAAACCTGGCAAATTGGGGTGTTACCATTGTGGCAATTCTGGCGTCGGTGCTGTTTTTTATGATGTACATGCAGCTGGAGAATGGTCTGCCCTTGTTTGGTGTGGAGATTCCGGTGTTAGACCGGTATAACGACAGAATCCGGGATTTATTACAGATGCTGGTGGCATTAAATGGGGCGTTGGTCT
Source organism: uncultured Lachnospiraceae bacterium (assembly GCA_934371505.1). Taxonomy (GTDB): domain Bacteria; phylum Bacillota; class Clostridia; order Lachnospirales; family Lachnospiraceae; genus UMGS2037. Next base: position 7,506 of record CAKRNW010000045.1, on the reverse strand, counting down.
GCTTTAAACTGGCTGAGTTGATTTTGAAGGGTCCCAATCCTTCCATCGAATATCTGGAGAGCGATGGCACAGCACTGGTGAAAAAAAGCCAGAACCGGGTGCATGGATTTTTCATGGATTGCAGCCGCTATTCCCTACAGTTATATCTGCTGGATGGTTATGCCCTGGTGGTGACCCGGACGATTCTGGTGTCGGTGCTTGGGGTGACCAATCCCTGGATTTTGATTCTGGGCAATTTTATTCTGGACACAGGGATTTGTCTGGTGCTGTCGAAGCTTGTGATTGACAAGGTGAAAGTATTCCGCCTGTTGTGTGGCTTAAACTAAAGGAGAAACAAAATGAAGAAACTAATCGAACAGATTTTGAAATTCGGAGTGGTAGGGGTAGTCTGCTTTCTGATTGATTATCTGGTGGGACTGCTGACTATGAATGTTTTGCTGAAAGCCTTCGGTGAGGGCTTTTTTACCCAGGCATCCATGATTGGCTCCATACTGGGCTTTGTAATTTCGGTGATTGTGAATTACGTTCTCAGCTTTAAATTTGTCTTTGAGCGGAAAGCGGACATGAACCGCAAGACGGAATTTGTGATTTTTGTCATTTTAAGTCTCATTGGCATGGGCTTGAATTCCTTCATTATCTGGGTATTTGTGGAGCCTGTCTTTAACAGCTTTGCATGGGTGAGAAGTTTTGGCTACAGTCTGGTTTACACGGGAGCGAAAATTATCGCCACTGCCATTGTCATGGTTTACAACTTTGTGACCCGTAAGATGTTTCTGGAGAAACACAACTAAGCTCGGAGGTGCTTATGGCGATTGTAAAATTGTTGTATTGGTTACTTCTGTTACCCTTTTTATTGGGAATCTTTCCGATGTGCGGCATGCCAAGGGAAAAACGGACGCCGGGAGTGCAGTATCTCTCTGGTTTCTTTGTGATGCTGGCGGTCTTTCAGCTTTTTGCCGTTCCGCTGGTACTGCGGGAGGCGGATATTTCCGTGCTGGTGCTCCTGAATCTGGTTGTGACCTCCCTGTTGGCGGTGGGGGCGGTTGTGATTCTGGTACGGAGCCTGCGAAAGAAAAGCTGGTCGGTGTCCCTGATTCGTGGCGTGGACAAGGGAATGAGCCGCAGCACCCTGGTTTTTACCTTTTTTTACTGGTGCATTTTCGTATGTATTCTGGTATTTCAGCTTTATATGGCAGTGACCCGCGCCTCCTTCGACGGGGATGATGCCTATTATGTAGCGCAGTCTGTGATGGCAGACCAGAATGGTTCCATGTATGAGGTGGATCCTTACACGGGAGCCGCCGCAAGGTTTGATGCGAGACATGCCACCGCTACGGTGACCATGTGGATTGCGGTGCTGGCCCGGATGACGGGGATTCATGCTACCATTCTTTCCCATACCATTCTTCCCCTGATGATTTTGCCGGTGGTTTATCTGATTTATCTGCAAATTGGAATGGTACTGTGCCGGGAAAAACGGATGCTGCCAGTTTTTATGATTCTCATGGCGTTGCTGCAGATGTTTGGCTATGTGTCCTTGTATACAAAAGAAACCTTCCTGATGACCCGCACCTGGCAGGGAAAGGCAATGGCAGGAAACCTGGTATTCCCGGCAATCCTTTGGATTCTGCTCTACTTTGCCCAGACCATTCCCGTGAAGAAAAAGGAAGAGGTTCTGGAGGACAGAGAGACCATACCGCTGCGGTGGGGCTTTTGGATGTTACTTTTATGCATCAATACCTTTGCCGCCATGTGTTCTTCTCTGGCAGCCTTTCTGGCGGCGCTGATGGTTGCAGCGTTTGGCCTGATGCTTTCCATCCAGAAACGAAATCTGAAGCTGCTGTTTCAACTGGCACTAAGCTGTGTGCCCTGTGTGATTTACATGGGACTTTACATTATTTTGCGATAGGAGGGAACGCTGATGTGGGATTTTCAACCGATTATTGACATCTGGAAGGCGTATACCGGAACGGGTTCCCTGCTGGTGCTGTTTCTGCTATCCCTCTTTTATATATGGAAGAAAGAGGAGCGAAAAGAGATTCGAAACCTGATGGTATGGGGATCGGTGCTGATTGCGGCGGGCTTTTCCTGTCCATTGTTCCGGAAAATTTTTGTCCGGCTGCTGGACTCCGAAACCTACTACCGAGTTCTTTGGGTTTTACCGATAGGTGTAGCGACTGCTTATGCAGGAATGCTGTTACTGCGGGAGGACAAAGAGCCGGCAGTGGGAGAGATCACAGGAGACAAGGAAAAGACGATACCATTTCGAAGAAAGCGCAGATTCTGGGTGCAGCCGGTGGGGTTAGTGGTACTGGCTGCAGTGGTGGCGCTGTCCGGCAGTCTGGTATACAAAAGCACCTACATTTCCAAGGCGGAAAACGCCTATCATATTCCCCAGGTGGTGGTGGAAATCTGTGATGAGATTTTACCGGAGGAAGGGGGCGAAGGTGAGGATGGCAAGGTCATGGCAGTCTTTCCCTCGGAACTGATTCATTTTGTCCGGCAGTATTCCTCCGATGTGATGATGCCCTATGGACGGGAAATGCTGGTGGAACGCTGGGGCAATGAGCGGGAATTGTTTGATCTTATGGAAGCGGAAACCTACGATGTGGAGTGGGTGGCAGATAAAGCGATTCAGAACTATTGCCGTTATGTGATTTTAAATAGCTACAAACCCAAGACAGAACCCATGGAAAACTATGATTATGAATTGATCCGGATAGTAGAACCTTATGAAATTTATAGGGATACCCGGTTTTAATAGAGTGATAACAGAATTGTGGGAAACATTCATAAATAGCATCATAAGACTGAAAATAAATGACACAAGTGTCAGAATGGAGAAGAGATGGAACAGTTAAACACAAATTATAAGTACTTAATTACGGGAGGAGCCGGATTCATCGGTTTTCATACCTCCAAGGCATTGCTGGAGCAGGGAGCAACAGTTGTTGGTTTTGACAACATGAATGACTACTACGAGGTTTCCCTGAAGGAGGCGCGCCTGGAGATTCTGAAACAGTACCCCAACTACAAATTCATCAAGGCAGATTTGGCAGACAAAGAGGCGGTTTTCCACATTTTTGAGACGGAAAAGCCGGATATTGTGGTCAATCTGGGTGCCCAGGCGGGGGTTCGTTACAGCATTGAAAATCCCGATGCCTATATGCAGTCCAATATGATGGGCTTTTACCACATCCTGGAGGCGTGCAGACATTATCCGGTGAAACATCTGGTATTTGCTTCCTCCAGCTCTGTCTATGGGGGCAATGATAAGGTGCCTTTTTCCACCGAGGACCAGGTAGATCAGCCGGTCTCCCTGTATGCAGCCACCAAGAAATCCAATGAGCTGATGGCTTACGCTTACAGTAAGCTGTACAAAATCAAGCTGACGGGACTGCGCTTTTTCACGGTCTATGGACCTTACGGCAGACCGGACATGGCATACTTTGGCTTTACCAGAAAAATCCTGGCGGGGCAGCCCATTCATATTTTCAATAACGGCGATATGTACCGGGATTTCACCTATATTGATGATATTGTGAAGGGAATTTTAAACATCCTGTGCAATCCTCCCAAGGAGGACAAAAAGGGTGCGTCCTACAAGATTTATAACATCGGAAACAATAAACCGGAGAAACTGATGACCTTCATCGAAACCCTGGAGAAATGCCTGGGACAGGAGGCAAAGAAGGAGTATTTCCCCATGCAGCCCGGCGATGTGTACCAGACCTATGCAGATGTCAGTGATTTAATCCGTGACTTTGATTTTAAACCGTCCACCACCATTGAAGAAGGACTGACGAAATTCGTTGAATGGTATCAGGGATATTATAAATAGGAAATCGTATGGAAAAACTGATTTTTCTCACCCTCTCGCTCACCCGTGGTGGTGCGGAGAGGGTGATCTGCAATATGTGTAATGAATACTTCGTCAAACACTACGAGGTGACGATTATCAGTCTCATGGCAGCAAAACCGGAATATGACTTAAATCCGGCAATTCACCTGCTTACCATTGACACGAAAGAGGAGCAGTATCAACAGAATATGCTGGTGCGTTTCCCCAGACGCCGTGCCGGCTTGGCAAGGGTGTTGCAGAAATTACAGAAGGAGGGATCGGTCAAAGCCCTCATTAGTTTTTTGCCGGAGCCCAATTTTCTTGCCTGTAGTTTGAAGGGAAAATATAACTTTCCGGTGATCATCAGTGTGCGGAATGACCCGGTGAAGGAGTATCGGGGAAACTTTCGTCAGACCATGATGAAACTTCTCTATCCCAAGGCATCCGGTTATGTGTTCCAGACCCAGATGGCGCGGGAATATTTTGACTTTTCTACACACATCATGGAAAGCAGTGTAGTAATCCCCAATCCCATTGCCAGGGACTTCCTGAATCTTACCCCTGCGGAAAAAAGAAACCGGGAGATCGTGGCAGTAGGACGTCTGGAGTCCCAGAAAAACCCAATGCTCTTAATTCATGCCTTTCAGAAAGTACAGAAAAGGCACCCGGAATATCAACTGGTTTTTTATGGGGAAGGAAGTCTGCAGAATGAGATGGAGCAGGAAATAAAGGAATTGGGACTGAACGGGGCAGTGCAGCTACGGGGAAATACCTCCGATGTAAAAGGAGCAATCCGGGAGTCAGCACTTTTTGTCCTTTCCTCCAACTATGAAGGAATGCCCAACGCTCTGATGGAAGCCATGGCACTGGGACTTCCCTGCATTTCCACCGACTGTCCCTGCGGAGGCCCTGCCTTTTTAATGAAGGATGGAGAAAATGGCTGGCTGGTGCCGGTGGGGGATGAGGAGGCACTGGCAGGGCAGATGTGCAGGGTACTGGAAAATCCGGCGCAGGCACAGGCAGTGGGCCGCGTGGCTCAGGAGATTACAAGGCAGCTGGATCCTGACATGATTTACCGCACCTGGGATGAGATGATACAAAACAAGTACTGACAGATATGTCAGTTTCTGAAAGGGCTGGCAGAACAGTGGTACCGGTCAGAGATAGTTGCCAGCATGACTCGGGATGTGTTAGACTGAAAGAGATCTTTACCACATAAGATAAAGAGAATTTGGTATCGCAAGATACCCATGAGGAGGGAAACAAATGAAATGTAGTAACTGTGGCATGAACCTGGAGGATGGAGCAGCCTTCTGCCCCTACTGTGGCAGCAAAACGGAGGAACTCGCCGGAGCAGACAACGCAGTGCCGGGGGAGATTCCTGTAACAGGGGAAGCCCCTGTAACGGAAGAGACACCCGCACAGCCTGAAACTTCTTTCACGGCACCGGCTCCGGTTGTTTACAACGGGGAGGATGCTGCAGCTCCGAAGAAAAAGAAAACCGGAGCAATGGTAATCGGCATTGTGATCGCACTTCTGGCAGTGGCGGTCGTAATTCTGCTGGTGCTGTTTGGCGGTAAACTTTTTTCCGGGAAGGAAAAAAAGACATCCGAAGAAGTAAACTATGTAAGATATGCAAAAGATCATGTCTTTTATCTGATGGATAAGGACAAGAAAAAGCCGATAGAGTTAGGTGATGTTCCCCGTGATTGGGAGAATGAAGATCTGTATCAGAATACGGAGTATTGGGGCAGTGCGACCTACTCTTCTGAATGCTTCTATACGGAAGACGGAAAGGGACTGTACTTTATTCTGGAGGATGATCTCTATTATAAAAACCTGAAAAAGCCCAGAGAAGAGGCAGAACGCATTGATAAGGATGTTTGGAATTTTTATATCGTAGATAACGATACGCTGGTTTACATAAAAGGTGATGACCGCCGCCTTTATGTCAGCAAAAAGGGCACGGCAGAAAAGGTAGACAAAGAGATTGGCTGGGACGTAAAAATCAGTGACGATCATAAGAGAGTTTTCTATAATAAAACAAATGATGATGATACCTATGACTGCTATTATCTGAATCTGAAGGATTTGTCTACAGAGCGTATTTTAAAAAATGTAGAAAATTACAGTTTTGACGATCTGAGCAATATCATATTCATAAAAGATGATAAATTATGCGTATTGAAGAATCTCACAGATGAAGAGAAAATCGTATCAGACTGTGCAGATTACAGTACTTATTACGATGATAATGACAATTTTCAGCTTATGTACGTTGTCAGCGACGGTGAGAGCTCCATACCCTTGTACGATTTTGTAGATGATGATCTTGCTTTGGAAGATGCCAAGATGAAAGAGCCCCAGATGGAAGATTATACCACCGTGGAACAGGTGGAAGACTGGTGGGGCAATGCCTCTGATAAGGAAGTTATCGATTACGATGCCTATTATGATGCATTAGATGCCTACTATGAAAAAGAGAACCGTGATTATTACCGTGAAGCATTAAAGGAGGACACGATAGATCTTTCCGAGGGAACCCTCTATACCTATGATGTAAAATCCGGTGAAAGCACGGAAATCATGAAGGCATGTTTCCAGGGTTACGTAGATTATCAGCTGGTATCCTATGTAGATTCGGAGGATCTGCCCACCTACAAATTCTCTGAGCTGGTGGAAAATGATAAAGTCTGGGATCTTTATACAGATATCGATGATGCAATCGATAAATATTGCAAATATATATTGATTTCCGATAACCAGACTGCGGAACTGGACATTGATCCGGAGGAGTACAGTGGGGCATCCATTTATTCATACGGAGACAGCCAGAATGCTATTCTGGAGTTAAGACAGCAGGAGTCGGATGACGATTACAATTCTCTGTATACAGTGGCATCCATCAGCTTAAAGGGAAAAAACATGGGTGAATATACGGTGATTGACACCGATGCAGTCAATACCATTTACGGCTATATGGACAATAAAGGTAATCATCTATACTATTTCAAAGATGTTGATGGAAATGTAGGAGATCTGTACAGAGATGGTGAAAAGGTTGCAAAGAATGTTTCCCGGCTTCTGGATGAAGTAAACGGTAAACTGCTTTATGCCGGAGACATTGATTCCGAACATAACGAGTTTGAATTGTACCTGAATGGCGAACGTATTGCCAGGGATGCAGGTTATCTGTGGGGTTTCTGCTACTATTATCTCACCGAAAAAGGTGATATTTATTACGCCACCGATGTGAATGTGGATGAGGGAGTATGTGACTTCAAGGTTAACTATTATAATGGAAAAGAGTCCACTACTGTGTTAGAAGATGTGGCATCCTTCCTGATCATGGATGACAGTCATATGTTCTACCTTACTGATTACAGCAGCCGCCGCTATAAAGGAACCTTAATGTTCTACAATGGCAGGAAATCGACACAGATAGATGAGGATGTTGCTGCGATTTCCGCATATTATTAAGAAGCGGAGCAAGAGGGCAATTGATAACATCATAGAATAAATACACAAGGGCGCAGCCACAAGACGTGGCCGCGCCCTTGCTGTTTTTAAGACATGAAATGAGAAGTGAAGATAGAAGTGCCTTTTAGGGATGCCTTTAATATGCCTTTGACCGGCATCTCTGATATATTTCTAAACCCTGCTCT
>CAKRNW010000044.1 GCA_934371505.1 uncultured Lachnospiraceae bacterium | reverse complement strand
TGCAGATATTATACTTTGAAAAAGGGAATAACAGGCGAATATGGTTGTTTTCTTACTTCAGTAGGCTGTTGGTGGGGCGCGGAAAATATTACCGACAAGAGTGGTAATGTAAGAGCGCAGTCTGCGGATATAGATATTGTCGGCATATCGGATATCGATAAAAAAGCGGTTATTGGAGAGTGCAAATTTAAGAATGAGAAGATCGATAAAGGTGTTTATGAAACTTTGGTCAGAAGAGGAAAAGTTATCGCTTCAAAATATGACGTTTCAAAATATATATTCTTTTCATTATCCGGTTACACAGAATGGGTAGAAAATCTAAAAGATGAAGAACTTTTGTTACTTACACTGGATTCGCTTTATGAATGATGAATTTCAAAAGAAACATTTGGTTTGCTGGAAAATTAGTCTACTGCGTTGACAGAAATTTTATCTTTAGGAATTTCTCTTGCTTCATAGGTTTCAGAGGTGGGACCGGCATCAATAGCGGCAAGCAGTTCATAACCATCCGGCAGATTCAGTTTTGCAAGCAAATCAGGTGTATTGGATACTGCGGTAAATACACCCCAAAGATAGCAGGCACCGAGATCGAGATCTGTTGCCTCAAGAACCATATTGTGGGCTATCATTGCAGCGCTGGATACCATCATTCCGGTTATTCACAACAGTTAAGTGCATCTGGTCGTACAGACCCAGACCCACAGGCGCAGCTTTTGCTGCCTTAAGGATTTTCTCAAGGTCTTATTTTAAGACAGCAGTTTAACGAGGTGCCGCCTCATGTTGAATATTCACTGACGGAAAGGTGAAATTATACTCGTCATATCCTGGATGATCCCTTTTTACATGATCCACCTTCTTTTGAAGTTCCGTTTCCAAGGCAATATAATCCGCTTCTACCTGTCGGATATCTGCATCCTCAGCGGTAAAAGAAGATGCTAATGTCGTATTGTTGATCAGACTGTCCAGCACTGAGCAGGAAGTCAGTGATCCGGATACAATGAGCACAACGATCATAATCGCAGCTATTGAAACAAGAAATAATGGATGCTCAGCAGCTGACTCTCTGATCCATTCCGCAAGTCTCCCTGCCAGATCCTCTGCTTTATCCGTAAACTTCTTACCGACGCTTCCAGCTCCGTTAGCAGCCTCTTTCCTCTGCTTTTGTGACGCTGTTTCTGCAAATTCCCTCTGCATCAGTTTTTTTCTGGAAGCTTTTACGGTGTCTCTGCTCATCTGCTCAGTTCCATTATTTTTCCGCTGGACAGTCTGCTCAGTGCGTTTATGGATCTTTGCCCCATATTTGCTTTGCATCCCATAAGCCCTGATTTTTCCCATTCCAGCTTCTACTGCGGTGATTCCCATATTCAGGCTGTCTGTACTGCCATTCTTATCTTCACTCTGATTTCCAGCATTTCGGACCGTGTTGGCAGCCACCGTTTCCTTATAGATTTTTCTTCTTCCCTGTTTCTTCATTTTGCGAAATTTCCTGGCATCTTCAACTGTGAGCGTATTATCTTTCTTCCCATACCTCAGCTTTTTCCGGTAACTATTTCTTGCCGATGCTTCACTTTTCAGTTTGGATGCCTTTTCTTTGGAGGTGGACTTCTTAGCGGAACTGTCTGTGTATTTCTTCTCATTCATGAAAACTCCTTTCCGAAGAAGCTGCCGCTTACGCTGACTGCTTCTTTTGTTCCTCTGATACCTCAGACAGACGTGTTGTCATGATCCGATATGCAATAATTTATTGGATTGCTATAGTGTCAATTTCGCGGTGTCTCGCATAGAGACCATAGTAGCGGATCATTTTAAAATGTTTTTCCGGTATATGTTGGATAAGAAGTTTAATAAACTCGATTGCCGGAATCGTACGTTTAACATAAGCATTATCTTCGTGACGATTATAGTGAAAAGTAACATTTTCGCCATCGTAAGAATCAATCTGTTTTAAGGCAATAACCGGACGGCCAAGATAGCGGCCAATGTATTTCATGACAGTATTAGGATCGCAGAGATTAGGCTTGGCATAGACATAAAAGCCGTTTTTGTCCTTGTGATAGATATAAGCTTTAATCTTTTTGAAGGAAGGTCCGATATGCTGCTCCATTTCATTGAGTAAAGCGGTTTGAAAAGCATTGCGTAGATAAGTGTAATTGAAATGTTTTACCGGACGCCAAATAGCGTTGTCAGAAAAACCGTCTTCCGAAAGAATACAGTGAATATGTGGATTCCATTCAAGAGGGCGACCGAAAGTGTGAAGCACACAAATAAAACCGGGAACAAAGTTTTGAGACTTATTCATCTTATTAAACATATGAAGGATAATGCTTTGAACAGCACGAAAAAGGCAGCTTAAAAGAGAACGGTCTTCTAGGAAGAAATGACGAAGTTCCTCGTCAATTGTAAAAACGCAATGACGATGTGTACAGTTAATAAGCTTAAAAGCCATACTGGTAGAACGTTTCTGGGAATACTTCACCCCGCAAGTGGGGCAGAAGCGACTTTTGCAGCGGAAGGGAACAAATTTCATGTTGTGGCAAGTGGTGCAGACATACATGGCACCGTCAAAAGAAGGATCGCCACAATTCAGCATTTTATCGATATTTTCCATCTCAGAATCTCTGGGATGTAGGGTATATTTGATTTCCTCATAATAGTCAGTAAAGATTCTTTGCAAGATATTCATAAGTCTATTATGCAGGAAAAGAGGAGAAAAAGAAACCCCAACCCCTCAAGATTGAGGGGCAGGGGAGTTGAATAGGCGAAGCCTATTTTTTATGAAAGCAAAGAGAGAGCTTTCCGGTTTCAGGATTAAAAGAGGACAATTCCGGAAAAAAACGGTTCCTTTACGGAAGTAGGATCCGTCTTTTTCTCGTGTCGTATGGCTCTGAATAATTACAAAAAAAGAAATGAAAAAAACGGTATCTTTATAAAAAATGGGAAAAATGTACAAAATAGGTGGAAAAACATACAGAAGAAGACAGATGAAGTAGTATGAGAAATATGTTTTTAGTTGCTTGTTGTGACTAAAAACAGATGAGGTAACTGAAAGAAAATTACAAAAAATATAAATAAATCAACTTTAAAACACAAAACAAGAGAAAAAATGCACAAAAAAAATCATGCAAAACTGGTAGAATCATACGAATTATAAAAAACATGCAAAAAAGGGACATAAGTCCTGTGGAAGATCTGGCACATGTGTCAGATTATATATATCAGGTTCGACAAAAAACAACAAAGGAGGAAAAATAAGGATTATGAAGAAAAAGGTAATAGCAGTATTAATGGCAGGTGTAATGGCATTCTCATTTACAGCATGTGGAAGCAACGGAGGAAGTGATAAGAAAACAGCGGATACGAAAGAAGCTCCGGACTCCGCAGAGACATCTGAAGAAGGTGAAAGCACAGATATGCAGGTGGCCATGGTCACGGACTCCGGAGATATCACAGACCAGAGTTTTAATCAGACAACCTATGAAACGTGTAAATCGTGGGCGGCAGACAACGGGGTGGAATTCAACTATTACAAACCGGAAAGCGATTCGGATGAAGCACGTAACGCAAGCGTAGACCAGGCAGTAGCCGACGGAGCTAACGTCATCGTTCTTCCCGGATATATGTTTGCAGCAGCAGTTGTCGATCAGTCTTCTCTTTATCCGGATGTAAAATTTGTAGCACTGGACGTAAGTGCGGGAGATATCTGTGAAAAAGGTGTCGGCGAGGGATACACCTACAATCCGGATGAATACGATGTAACCGAGTACTATAATACAGACAACGTATACTGCTGTACTTACCAGGAAGAAATCTCCGGATACATGGCAGGTTACGCAGCTGTAAAGCTTGGCTACAAACACCTGGGCTTCCTCGGAGGAATGTCCGTTCCGGCCGTTACCCGTTTTGGATACGGATATGTACAGGGTGCTGACAAAGCAGCAGAAGAGCTTGGCATTACGAACGATGTGTCTGTTGAGTATGTATGCGGCGGACAGTTCTACGGTGACGCAGATATCACAGCTTATATGGATACCTGGTACGGAAGCAAAGGAGTAGAAGCTGTATTCGCATGTGGCGGAGGTATCTATACATCTGCAGCAGAAGCGGCAGTAAAAGCAGGCGGAAAAGTAATCGGTGTTGACTCAGATCAGTCCGGAGTCATCGATGAGTTCCAGGATGACCTGACCATTACATCGGCAATGAAAGGTCTTTCTACTACGGTTAATACACTTCTTACCGCAATCAAAGCCGGTGAATGGAAAGATTATGTAGGAAAAATTGACAACCTTGGTCTTGTATCAGAGAATCCGGAAGACAATTTCGTTCAGCTTCCTATGGATACCACCCAGTGGGCAGACGGATTTACACAGGATGATTACAAAGAACTGGTTAAAAAACTTTACGATGGAGAAATCGAAGTAAGCGGAGACATTTCCGAAATGCCGAAAACAACAATCAAAGTAAATGATTACGGCAGCATCAAATAAGACAGAACCTTAGACATAATGCAGAAGCACGAAAGAGAGGGGAGTGGAGAACACTTCCCTCTTGTGTCTTACGAATGTGGGAAGGAGCTCAAAAACAGGTCTCTTGATCCTGTAAAAGACAAGGAGGAAAGGAAAATGAGTGAATATGCTATAGAAATGCTGGGAATCACAAAAAAATTCCCCGGAATCATCGCCAATGATCATATTACACTCCAGTTGAAAAAAGGTGAGATCCATGCATTGCTTGGTGAAAACGGAGCGGGAAAATCCACACTTATGAGTGTTCTTTTTGGTCTGTATCAGCCGGAAGAAGGAGAAATTCATAAAGATGGAAAGAAAGTGGAGATCAATAACCCAAATGATGCCAATGACCTTGGAATCGGAATGGTACATCAGCATTTTAAACTGGTAGAATGCTTTAGCGTTCTGGACAATATCATCCTTGGTGTCGAGACAACGAAAAAAGGATTTCTTCAGAAAGAAGGAGCCAAAAAGAAAGTGATGGAACTGTCCGGAAAATATGGCCTAGCGGTTGAACCGGATGCGATCATCGAGGATATCACGGTTGGTATGCAGCAGAGGACAGAGATTTTGAAGATGCTTTACAGAGATAATGAGATCCTTATCTTTGACGAGCCGACTGCTGTTCTGACTCCGCAGGAAATCCAGGAACTGATGCAGATTATGAAAAACCTGGCAACAGAAGGAAAAAGTATTCTTTTCATTACCCATAAGCTGACAGAAATCATGCAGGTTGCAGACCGCTGCAGCGTTTTAAGAAAAGGAAAATACATCGGAACCGTAGAAATCAAAGACACTACGCCGGAAAAGCTTTCTGCCATGATGGTAGGACGGGATGTCAATTTTGTTGTAGAGAAAGAGCCGGCAACCCCGAGGGATGTTGTTCTCGACATCCAGAATATGACAGTGGCGTCCAAACGTCATAAAAATAATGCAGTCAATGGTGTATCCATGCAGGTAAGAAGAGGCGAGATCGTCTGCATCGCCGGGATTGACGGCAACGGACAGACAGAATTTGTTTATGGCCTTTCCGGTCTGGAACCGATCACCGGTGGAAAAGTGGTGATGAACGGGGAAGATATTACGCATATGCCGATCAGAAAGAGACTTACTTCCGGAATGAGCCATATCCCGGAAGACAGACATAAACATGGACTGGTTCTGGACTACTCGCTGGAGGACAATCTGGTATTACAAAGATATTTCGAACCAGAATTTACCAACAAATTCGGTTTTCTGAAGAGAAAAGCAATCCGCGACTATGCAAAACGTCTGATCGAGGAATACGATATTCGTTCCGGCCAGGGACCGATCACAAAAGCGAGATCGATGTCAGGAGGAAACCAGCAGAAAGCCATTATCGGCCGTGAGATCGACAAAACCCCGGAACTTTTGATCGCAGTGCAGCCTACACGTGGACTGGATGTAGGAGCCATTGAAAATGTGCATAAGCAGCTGGTAAAGGAAAGAGATGCCGGGAAAGGTGTGCTGCTTGTAAGTCTGGAACTGGATGAGGTAATGAATGTTTCGGACCGTATCCTTGTTATGTACGAAGGAGAAATCGTCGGAGAATTTGACCCCAAAGAAGTAACGGTGGAAGAACTTGGACTTTACATGGCGGGTTCAAAGAGAAAGGAGACAAAGAGCAATGAATAAAGACCAAAAGAAAGAAAGTATTCTGCGCAATACCGCAGTCCAGACGATCATCGCATCCCTTTTATGCATCGTGCTCGGACTTCTGATCGGTTATCTTGTACTTCTGATCATCAATCCGAAGGGGGCTTCCGGAGCAGTCATGGCGATTCTCAAAAACTATTTTTATTATCCAAGCCATGCGGCGGTTATGAAATACTGCGGAACAACGATGGTAAAGGCCTCTGCACTTTTGATGTGCTCCTTATCGGTTCTGTTTGCCTATAAGGTTGGTCTGTTCAACATCGGAGCAGCAGGACAGTATGTCGTGGGAGCCGGAGCTTCTCTGTACTTTGCATTGCAGTTTAACATGCCGTGGTATGTATGTCTCCTGGCAGCAATCGTTGCCGCAGCGCTGGTTGGCGGAATCTCCGGTGCGCTGAAAGCTTATTTTAACGTAAATGAAGTGATTTCCTGTATTATGCTAAACTGGATTTCCCTTTATTCCGTAAATATGCTGCTTACAAAAGTAAAAGCAGAGTCCACACCGTACACCGTGGCGCTGAAAAGTGGAAATAAGAGTGCGCTCCTTCCAAATGCCGGACTGGATAAACTGTTTTCCAACAATGAGTTTGTGACGATTGGACTTCCTCTGGCCGTGATCATGGCAATTCTGGTATGGGTTGTGCTGGAAAAAACGAAATTCGGCTATGAACTGAAAGCAACCGGTATGAATAAAAATGCTGCCAAGTATTGCGGCATGAAAGAAAAGAGAAATATCATCCTGACGATGATGATCTCCGGAGGATTAGCCGGAATCGGTGCGGCCGTGTTCTTCCTCAGTGGTATCGAGACCTGGATGGTACAGCAGACAAGCGTGCCGGGCATGGGATTTAACGGAATCGCGGCAGCTTTCCTGGGAGGTCTGAATCCGATCGGAACCATCTTTTCGTCTTATTTTATCCAGCATATCACCAGTGGCGGTACCTATGTGGATAAAACCATGTACTGCACACAGATTTCTGATCTGATCTCAGCAGTCATCATTTATCTTTGCGGATTTGTATTCTTCTTCCGGCTCTGGTTTAACAGATACCTAGATAAAAAAGAGGAGAAGAAGGCAGCAAAAGCAGGAAAAGGAGGAACAAAAGCATGACATTATTACTCCAGTATACGTTAATTTTTGCGTCAGTATTGATTCTTGTTGCTCTTGGCGGATGTTTTTCCGAACATAGTGGTGTGATTAATATCGGTCTGGAAGGAATCATGGTTATGGGAGCCCTTGGCGGAGCACTGATGATGAAATACCTTCCGGATTCCACAGCAGCGCCGTTAGTGATCATTCTGGTGATTCTGGCAAGTGTGGTCGTGGGAATGCTTTTCTCACTGCTTCTTGGAGTGGCAGCCATTCATTTTAATGCAGACCAGACGCTGGTCGGCACGGCATTGAATCTTCTGGGACCGGCTGCGGCAGTTGTTATTGTAAGAGCGATTAATACAGCAGAAAGTGTGGATAATGTATCTTCCACCGTAGCATATAAGCATGCAAAGAAAGCATTTCTTGTAAATATCGGTAGATTTGAATTCAGCTGGTTTATGCTGCTGGCCCTGGTGATTCTGATTGTGGCTTATCTTGTTTTATACAAAACAAAATTCGGCCTCAGACTGATGGCATGTGGCGAGCATCCACAGGCGGCAGACTCTGTGGGAATCAATGTGTATAAAATGCGCTATGCCGGAGTTCTGATTTCCGGAGTCCTTGGAGGCCTTGGCGGGCTGGTTTATATCACAGCCGGTGTCAGTGAATGGAAATTTGAAAACGGTGTGGCAGGTTTTGGCTTCCTTGCCCTGGCTGTTATGATTTTCGGACAGTGGAAACCGGTGAATATCGGAATGGCAGCCGTTCTTTTCGGACTGTTCCGTGCACTTTCCAACGTATATACCGGATTCCCGGCTCTGGTGGCATTAAAGCTTCCAAGCACATTGTACAATATGTTCCCGTATATCATTTCTCTGCTGGTTCTTGTCTTTGTATCCAAGAACTCCAGAGCACCGAAGGCGGAAGGTATTCCGTATGATAAGGGACAGAGATAAAGAAAGGTGGAAATATCGTGAAAAATTATTCAGAAGACCCAGGCAGACAGTATCATATTCAGGTAGCAAATGGAGAAGTGGGACGTTACGTTCTGCTGCCGGGCGACCCGAAACGCTGTGCGAAAATTGCAAAGTATTTTGACGATCCGGTTCTGATTGCAGATAACCGGGAGTATGTTACCTATACCGGAACGCTGGATGGAGTAAAGGTCAGTGTTACTTCTACCGGCATCGGCGGAGCCTCCGCATCCATCGCGATGGAAGAATTGTACCGCTGCGGAGCAGATACTTTTTTAAGAATCGGAACCTGCGGAGGAATGCAGACAGAGGTAAAAAGCGGTGATGTGGTCATTGCGACGGGTGCCATCCGTATGGAAGGAACCTCCAAAGAATATGCACCGATCGAATATCCGGCGGTAGCAGACCTGGATGTGACCAATGCACTGGTTGCGGCTGCAAAAGCAAAAGAGTATACGTTCCATACCGGTGTGGTACAGTGTAAGGATGCATTTTACGGACAGCACGAGCCGGAGAAAATGCCGGTTGGTTATGAACTGATCAACAAATGGAACGCATGGAAAATGATGGGATGTCTCGCTTCAGAAATGGAGTCTGCAGCACTTTTCATTGTGGCAGGAAAATTAAGAGTAAGAGCAGGCTCCTGCTTCCTGGTAGTTGCCAATCAGGAGAGAGAAAGTCTAGGACTGGAAAATCCGGTTGTACACGACACCGATATGGCAATTCAGGTGGCAGTGGAAGCCATCCGTAATCTGATCAAAGAAGATCAGGCAGAACAATAGATTGGTTATTTAAAAAGGAGATAAAAAGATGGAAATCAAAGAAATATTAAAACACGTAGACCATACACTGCTTCTTCAAGGATCTACCTGGGAAGAAATCAAACAGATCTGTGATGATGCGATGAAATATGAGACAGCATCTGTATGCATTGCACCAAGCTATGTAAAAGAAGCAGCGGAATACATGAACGGAAGAATTCCGGTATGTACCGTTATTGGATTTCCAAATGGTTATATGACAACGGCAGCAAAAGAATTCGAGACCAAAGATGCTCTGGCAAACGGAGCTTCTGAGATTGATATGGTGATCAATATCGGATGGCTGAAAGATAAAAAATACGATCGTATTGAAGAAGAGATCAGAACCTTAAAAGCTGCATGTGGAGAGAAAATCCTGAAAGTGATCATCGAAACCTGTTTTCTTACCGAAGAAGAAAAAATCAAAATGTGTGAGATCGTAACAAACGCAGGAGCAGACTATATCAAAACATCCACCGGTTTTGGCGGAGCAGGCGCTACTTTTGCAGATATTGAACTGTTTTCCAAACACATCGGACCGAATGTAAAGATGAAAGCAGCAGGCGGAATCTCTTCTATTGATGATGCGGAAAAATTCCTGGTACTGGGAGCAGACCGTCTGGGAACCAGCAGAATTGTGAAAATTGTAAAAAATGAGGAAGCAACTGGCTATTAAAAGAATGAGAGGTGTATGATATGGAAAAAGCAATGATTAAAAGCTTGATCGACTCAGCGATCAAACAGCTGGATTTTTCCTATGCTCCTTATTCCGGTTTTAAAGTCGGAGCGGCGCTTCTGACAAAGAAGGGAGATATATACACAGGCTGTAATATTGAAAATGCCGCTTACACGCCCACAAACTGTGCAGAGCGGACAGCTTTTTTCAAGGCAGTCAGTGAAGGAGTCAGAGAATTTCAGGCTATCTGCATCGTAGGCGGTAAAGATGGAGTACTGACGGAATATGCAGCCCCATGTGGTGTGTGCCGTCAGGTAATGATGGAATTTTGTGATCCGGAGACTTTTCGGATTATTCTGGCCGTGGATCAGGAAAATTATGATATTTTTACATTAAAAGAGCTGCTGCCTCTGGGATTTGGACCATCAAACCTTTTATAGAGCGGAAGCAGTGAACAAGGATTGGAGTGGTGAAAAGTTATGACACGGGAAGATCTGCTAAGATTACCGAAGGTGGAGCTGCATTGCCACCTGGATGGATCCCTCAGCAAGGAATTTATAGAAAAAAGACTGGGAAGATCCGTAAAAAAAGAAGAACTGAGTGTATCGGATGACTGTACAAGCCTCGCAGAGTATCTGGAAAAGTTTGATCTGCCATGTCAGTGCCTCAGAGACGAAGAAGGTCTGGAAGAGGCCGGCTACGATGTGCTGAAAAGCATGAGCCAAGAACATGTATGCTATGCAGAAATCCGCTTTGCACCACTTTTTTCGGAAACAGCAACCATGAGTTGCAAAAAGGCAATGGAAGCACTGATCCAAGGACTGGAAAGAGGAAAACAGGAGTTTGACATCGAGTACGGAGTGATCGCTTGTGCCATGCGCCATCTGGAAGAAGATGAGAACTGGCGGATGATCAGATCTGCAAGAGAACTTCTTGGATCAGGTGTCTGCGGAGTGGATCTTGCCGGGGCAGAAGCTTCTTATCCCATGTCACAATTTATGAATCTGTTTGAAAAAACAAGAAATATCGGTATGCCCTTTACGATTCATGCCGGCGAGTGCGGCAGTGTAGAGAATATCACAGATGCAGTGGCAGCCGGTGCAAAGAGAATCGGACATGGGATTGCCATGAGAGGTCATGAGGATGTGATCCGGAAACTGGCAGAAAAAAAGATTGGGATTGAGATGTGCCCTGTCAGCAATCTGCAGACCAGAGCTGTACCGGGACCGGAATTCTATCCGATCCGGGAATTTCTGGATCATGGTGCAATGGTCACCGTGAATACGGATAACCGGACGGTCAGCGACACAACCATGACAAAGGAACTGGAATTTATTCAAAACACATACGGAATCCGGGATGAGGAGGTCCTGCTTCTGATGAGGAATGCAGTAGATGCGGCTTTTGCGGAAGAAACTGTCAAAGAAAAGCTGTACCGGAAATTGGCAGAAAAGAAATAAGAGAAGAGGTAGACGAAGATGAAGAAGTACAACAGAATTTTTGTGATTGTCCTGGATTCTTTGGGTATCGGAGCTATGCCGGATTCTGAAAAGTTCGGAGATGTAGGGGTAGATACATTTGGACATATCCTGAACCAGATGGGAACTCTGGAGATTCCAAATCTGAAAAAGCTTGGAATGTTGAATCTCCATTGTGGTGGAAGCATGGAACAAGCTGCAAAACCTATGGGACGTTATGCCCGTCTGGGGGAAGCGAGCAACGGAAAAGATACCATGACCGGACACTGGGAGATGATGGGAATTAAGACGGAAAAACCATTTATTACCTTTACAGAGCATGGCTTTCCGCCAGAGCTGATCGCAGAACTGGAGAAAAGGTGCAAAAAGAGAGTCATCGGTAATAAGAGTGCCAGTGGAACCCAGATCATTGAAGAACTGGGAGAAGAAGAAATCAACACCGGTGCCATGATCGTATATACTTCCGCAGATTCGGTACTCCAGATCTGTGGAAATGAAGAAACCTTTGACCTGCAAAATCTCTATCGCTGCTGCGAAATCGCAAGAGAAATCACGCTGAAAGATGAATGGAAAGTGGGAAGGGTTATCGCGCGACCTTATGTGGGAAAGAAAAAGGGCGAATTCAAGCGCACCAGTAATCGTCATGATTATGCGCTGAAACCGACAGGTTCTACAGTATTAAATGCTATGAAGGATAAAGGTCTGGATGTGATCGGTGTGGGCAAGATTCATGATATTTTCTGCGGGGAAGGAATTACAGAAACTTATCATTCCACTAGCTCTGTCAACGGAATGGAGCAGACCATTGAAATCAGCAGAAAAGATTTTCATGGATTGTGTTTCGTCAATCTGGTTGATTTTGATGCGCTTTGGGGACACAGAAGAAATACAGAAGGCTATGGACATGAGATTGAGAAATTTGACAAAAATCTTGGTGTATTGCTGGAACAGCTGAAAGAGGATGATCTTCTGATTCTTACAGCGGATCACGGAAACGATCCCACATATACCGGATCAGACCATACAAGAGAATATGTTCCTTTTATTGCCTATTCGAAACGGATGGAAAAAGGAGGCAAACTGGAAGGCGAGGATACCTTTGCTATCATCGGAGCATCTATTGCAGAAAACTTTGATGTGGCTATGCCGGAAGGAACGATCGGACATTCCATACTGGAAAAATTAGGGTAACTGCGTTCAGAGCCCCATTCCGCCATATGATATTTCGGAAAAAGCGCTGTATGCAAGCATAATTTGCGATTTTTCTTCCATTTCGCATGGCGCTGAAGAGTTACAAATAGGTTAGAATAGAGGAAGAAATTTTGAAGAAAAAGAAGATATCAAGGTTGCTTCTGGCGGTGATCGGAATTATACTGGTAGGTGTCGGTGTCGCATTTAATGCGGCGGCGGCGCTTGGAAATGATCCGGTCGGAATGATGTACGACGGAATACGAAGCGCAGCTGGACTTACTTCGGAACAGCTTGGAACGGCATCGAATCTTGTAAATGTTGTTTTAACTGTACTGGTGTTTTTTACCGGTAGAAAGTATGTGAATATTGGAACACTTGTATACTGTATTCCATATGGTACAATTGTCGGTCTGGGTGGGAAGCTATACCATAGTATCTTTCCTGTGCAGAATCCGGTAACGCAGATTTTAGGAGCTGTTCTGGGGTGTCTGATGCTATATACCGGAGTAGCGATGTATATCACCGCTGATATCGGACTGGATCCCTTTACCGGTGTAGTCATGGTGATCAAAGACAGACTTGGAAAAGAATTTCGTACGGTAAAAATTGGTTTTGATATCAGTTGTATTATAATTGGAACGATCTTAGGCGGAAAACCGGGTGTAATTACAATAATTACGGCGTTAACGGCAGGACCGGTCATTCAGTTTCTGGCAGATAAGATGAACAAAATGAGGTAGGCCTATGGAAAATAAATACTTGCACGAAGTACTGCCTTTCCTGAAAAATGTGGAAAAGAAAAGGCGAAGACAGTTTGAAGATTATTTCAGGACTGCCCCCTTATGGCTGATTGATGCTATGGTGGTGGAAACAATTCCGGCAGGAACTATTTTTATTCGGGAAAATGAACCGGTAGAAACCATCTATTTTGTTGGAAACGGAAAGGTTAAGGCCACGGATTATCGTATCTCAGGCATTACATTTGACTTTATGAAGCCGCAAAATATGCTGGCGCTTGGTGGAATGGAAGTGCTGATGGAAATTGATGAATTTAAGACGACCCTGCAGGCAGAGACGGATTGTATTCTTGTGAAGGTGGCTCGTGCAAAGTATGAAAAATGGCTAAATTCAGATATCGAAGCATTTCGGCTGGAAGCAAAAATCAGTGCGACTTCCCTGCTCGAAGAGGTAAGACGGAATCGTCTGTACTTATTCCTTCAGGGGGCCGACAGACTGGCATTTTTATATGTGGAGCTTTATGAAAAGCATAATAAAAACGGTGTTCTTTGTATCAAAGAGAGCAGAACCAGTATGGCAGATGAGACGGGGCTGTGCCTAAAAAGTATCAGCAGAGCTATCCGCAAATTTCTGGATGAAGGTTTGGTTACAAAGAACGGCAATCAGATTCTGATTAATCCGGAACAGTATGAAGGATTGAAAAAGATCATAGAGGAAAAAATAGACAGAGTATAGAAAAGAGGAGGACAGGTATGAACAAGGTATATGAGAAAGTCAAAACATGTCTTGCAAGTGTGAGAGAAAAAACAGATTTTGTGCCGGAGGTTGCACTGATTCTGGGATCTGGTCTGGGGGATTATGCAGATCAGATCAAAATCGAGACAACGATTGCGTACACAGAGATTGAAGGATTTCCGACCTCTACAGTTGCGGGACATAAGGGCAGATTTGTATTCGGCTATGTAGATGAGGTGCCAGTTGTGATCATGCAGGGAAGAGTTCATTACTATGAAGGGTATCCGATGACAGATGTTGTACTGCCGACCCGACTGATGGGCATGATGGGAGCGAAAAAGCTGGTTCTTACGAATGCAGCAGGCGGCGTGAACCTGGATTACAAACCAGGAGATTTTATGCTTATCACAGATCATATCACTACCGGAATTCCAAGCCCGCTGATCGGAAAAAATATAGACGAATTTGGGCTGAGATTCCCGGATATGAGTGAAGTATACAGTCTCAGAATGAGAAATATCATCAAAGAAGAAGCAAATAAACTGGGTATTAAGCTGCAGGAAGGTGTATACGTCCAGTTTACCGGACCGGCTTATGAGACACCTGCAGAGGTCAGAATGGCAAGAATCTGGGGCGGAGATGCAGTAGGAATGAGCACGGCATGTGAAGCGCTGACTGCAAATCACATGGGAATGGAAGTCTGCGGTATTTCCTGCATTACAAATCTGGCAGCCGGAGTGTCTACACAGCCTCTAAACCACAAAGAAGTTCAGGAAACTGCAGACCGTGTAGCGGTGGAGTTTAAAAAACTGATCACAGCTGTGGTTACCCATATATAAGATGATCCGTAAAGCGGAACAATCCCTCGACCAGCCGAACTGTTTTCGGCTGGTCGTTTTGTTACAGTTCATTGGTATCCAGCGAATTATAACATTCGCAGCCCTGATAGAAAGGTTTGCTTTGCAAAAGGAGGGCTGCTTGCGTAAGTGAATAGCAACGTCGTTTTCAGGTGGCACGGCAGAAATAGAATAGCAAACAAAAGGTGAATAAGATATTATTTTACTGTAACTGCGAAGGTGCGGAATGGTTACAGGGTTTTATCATATACGAAAACAGGGAGGACACAACGTACATGAAAGAAAAAACAGGAATTGATTCCTTTATGCTGCACATTCTTGCAATGACATTGATGTTGTGCGATCACTTGTGGGCGACCTTATTGCCCGGTCAGGAATGGCTGACCTGTGTAGGCAGACTCGCTTTTCCGATTTTTGCATTTATGATCGCAGAGGGCTATGCCCATACTTCCAATGTGAAAAAATACATGGGTCGTTTGTTTGTCTTTGCGTTGGTTTCAGAGATCCCATTTAACCTGATTATGGGAAGCTCTCCTGTTTACCCGTTTCATCAGAATGTACTGTGGACGTTTCTTCTGGGATTGCTGTCCCTGCAAATCATCGAAAAAGCCAGAAAAACAGAGATAAAGTGGCTACTGGTTCTTACCATTGTGTTCGTGATTCTTGGAGATTATATTTGGGGAACTCTGACCATGGTGGACTACAATGCAACCGGAGTATTAACCGTTCTGCTGTTTTATTTTTTTAGGAAAAAAACCGGGTGTCCTTTGTGGCGCAGGTGGCAGGACTGTTCTATCTGAATGTAATCATGCTGGGTGATCTGTATTATCCGGTCACCATTTTGGGACATGAATTTGAAATTGCGCAGCAGAGCTTTGCATTACTGGCGCTCATCCCTATCTGGCTGTACAATGGAAAACAGGGATATCACAAAAAATGGTTTCAGTATTTCTGCTACGCATTTTACCCGGTACATCTTCTGCTTCTGTACCTGATCTGGCAGTGGTGGATCCGATAGTTTTTACAGTAGGACTAATTGTTAAGCGACTAAAAACATAGAAATATATTTATAAATATAGATAAAAGTGAACATATGAAATCTCTTATCTATAGCATAACAATAGGTCTCAAGCCTAAGTGACTGTTCCTGTCGAAAGACATGTTGCAGATAGGAACTATGTTAAGTAGCTTCCTGTATAATTTAAAGTGTAGAGAGTAAATGATTTTACAAAAATAGATGATAAGAAAATGGAAGAACTAACAGAAAGTATTACACTATATGGCGTGTTGGTTCCTGGTATTGTGCGGTTGAGAGAATCCGGTGGTTATGAGCTGGTAGCTGGTCATCGGCGAAAACGAGCATGTGAACTTTCTGGACTAGAGAAAATGCCGGTTATCATCAAAGATCTTACAGATGATGAAGCGACGGTGATTATGGTAGATTCCAACATTCAACGAGAAGAGCTGCTGATCAGCGAAAAGGCATTTGCTTATAAAATGAAATATGAGGCGTTAAAGCGTCAGGGAAAACGGTCTGATTTAACTTCTTGCCAAGTTGGCAAG
This sequence comes from uncultured Lachnospiraceae bacterium, assembly GCA_934371505.1. Taxonomy (GTDB): domain Bacteria; phylum Bacillota; class Clostridia; order Lachnospirales; family Lachnospiraceae; genus UMGS2037. The sequence continues at coordinate 315 of CAKRNW010000044.1, read as the reverse complement.
AAGTTGGCGGCAGAAGAAGTCAGTCAGAATACAGGAGATAGTTCCAGACAGATTCTTCGATATATTCATCTGACAGAGTTAGTAGCAGAGCTATTATAGCACTCCAAAAAATACTGCACACTCTTGACAACAGGTCTATGATAGAGTCAAGAGGTGATTATTATGTTACATGATGAAACACGAAAACTACTTATTGAAGCTTGGAATAAAACGCACAATGCAAAAGAAATCGCAGAGTGTTTTTCTGTGAATACCAGTACTGTTTACCGCCTGGAAAAACAAATGTGTGAAACAGGTTCTGTAAAAACAAGGACA